>JAZRNR010000022.1:0-14704 GCA_045648305.1 Acutalibacteraceae bacterium | reverse complement strand
AAGCAGGAATTACTTTTTAGCAGCCTTAGGACGCTTTGCACCGTACTTTGAACGAGACTGCATTCTTCCGTTAACACCCTGAGTATCGAGTGTACCACGGATGATGTGGTAACGAACACCGGGAAGGTCCTTAACACGACCGCCACGGATAAGTACAACGCTGTGCTCCTGCAAGTTGTGACCAACACCCGGGATATATGAAGTAACTTCAATACCGTTTGTAAGACGAACTCTGGCAATCTTACGAAGAGCTGAGTTAGGCTTCTTAGGTGTAGCTGTCTTAACTGCTGTACATACGCCTCTCTTCTGCGGAGAATTCTGATCTGTAACAACGTTCTTCTTAGAATTCAAGCCCTTGAGAAGTGCGGGAGCTGTTGACTTCTTTTCGAGAGTCTTTCTTCCGTTTCTGACTAACTGATTAAAGGTAGGCAAATACTACATCTCCTTTCATAGATTTTTGATGATAGCTTTACGGATTCTGAGCGAAATCCGCTTGAACCCATATTAAAGCATTTTATATCATGCTCGGATATTCTATCACTATTGCATAGATATTGTCAAGCATTTTTGTAAAATTATTCTATTAAAAGGTTCGAAATCAGTAATTTATGCCGTTTTTGAGGTTATTTTCCCCTTTTAAATACGGTTTGTCAAAAAAATATATACATTTATGTTGAATTGGCATATTGATTGATAAGAAAAAATTGGATAAAATAAAGGTATAAAAACATATGGAGGTAATATTATGAAAAAAGTATTATCAGTTTTTCTAGCATTGCTTTTTGCTATGCAGCTCGGCATTTCAGCTTTTGCAGGCTTCAATGCTCCCCGTCTCAGCCGTGAGGAGTGGGATGAGCTTTACGCTTCTCTCTGCGATGAAAACGAGCTTCCGATGCTCTGTGTAGGTGCTGACGAAACTCAGGTAAGCCTTGTATGGCACAGCGACAAGGAAGCAGCAACTCCCGAGGTGCGTCTTGCAAAGAACGCTTCAATGGTTAACGCAGACACATTCAAGGGCATTACAACAGAAGCAGAAAACGATTATCAGCTTGTCTGCCGTGTAAACATTGACGGACTCCAAGAAAACACAACATACTACTACCAGTGGAATACAGGCAACGGTTGGAGTGCACCGTGCAAGTACGAAACAAAGTCTTTCACTTCACACAAAGCACTTGTCATCGGTGACATCCAGATCGGCGGTCAGAGTGAGGATTCACAGGTACAGTCCGACGTCGGCTACAACTGGAACAATGTTCTTGCCGAGGCACTCGAAAAGAATCCCGATGTCAGCTATCTTGTATCACCCGGCGATAACACATCAACAGGTAAAACGGCTGACGAATGGCAGACTCTTCTTATGCCCGAAGCATTAAGAGGTCTTCCCATGGCTCTCGCAATCGGTAACCATGATAAGAAGGGCTTTGCATACAACTACTACACCAATATGCCCAACGAATTTTACGGTAAGTATTTCGAAGGACTTGACCGTGATTTCTGGTTCCGTCACGGTGACGTGCTTTACCTCTTCTTTGATGCAACATCAGCTGATGCTCACGACCATATGGCTCTGGCAAAGGAAGCAGTTGAGCTCAACAAGGATGCAAAGTGGCGTATAGGTATTATGCATCAGGCACTCTTCGGACCGGGTTATAGTGGACTTGACCCCGAAACACAGCTTCTTCTCAACGCTGTATTCACTCCGATTTTTGACACATTTGACCTCGATCTCGTTCTTACAGGACACAGCCACCTTCAGGGACGCTCACACTTTATGACCGAGAGTATGGTTGTCGGCAGAGCAAAAAGCGGAGAAACATACAAGAATCCGAAAGGTATTGTTTATCTTAACACAAATGCTGTCTGCGACCACGGCAGCTTCAGCGGAAGTATGCCGTACATCGCTTACGAGTTCAGCGAAAACGATGTTACAACATACACAACACTTGAATTTGAAGGCGACACAATGAAGATTGAAACACGCCGTGGCGACAACAGCGAGCTTCTTGACAGCCTTACGATTGAAAAGACAAAGGAACAGAAAGACGGTATGCTTCTTAAGCGTTTCCAGAGATTCCTTTATAAGGTAGTTGAATTCCTCGGACTTGTTTATATGAGAGTCGACGCAATCGTAGTTAAAATCCGTGGCGGACATTTTTAATTTAAAGCATAAATTATCCCCGACTGTTATCGCAGTCGGGGATGTTTTTTTACACCAACAATTCATAGTGCTCGATAAGATTGCCGTCGGTATACTCGACGGTTTTTGCTTCGTATTTGCTGAAGGTGAGATTTATTGTTGCACCGTTAAGGGTGATTGTTGTTGATTTATTTTCGAAAGAGTTGTTAAGAAGGCGGAGAACAAAGCTATCCTTACCGTAACGCTTTTTCATTGTTACAAGAACAATGTTTCTGTCACTTATGCTGAGGTTGAAATCAGCCATCTCCTCTTCCCTTTCAATCGGGAATACGTTACAGGCATACGGCTTCTGACAGAATTCCGTTGCAAGTCTTTCAAGCTCGTCCTCGTTTGCCACAGTCAGACGGAAACGGAAGTTTCGCTCTGACATATCAATCTTTTTAACGAATCTGTCTGTCGGGATAAGCTCACGGTCACAAATCGGATGTGCACAGTAGGTCGCAGTACGGAGAAGCGACACTGAAAGCTCGTTATCCTTGAATGACGAACCGTATGTAACATCATTGATAAGTGCAAGACATTCCTTGCCGTTCCTTACAGCCGAGAATCGCTGAGAAACACATTCTCTGCCGTCCATAAATAACGGCTCTGTACCGAAACAAGTCTGACCGATATATTCACCGTCGAGATTTACAGGGAGCGAAAGCTTGATAAGTTTATTGATATCGCCCGCAAAAACATCAACCTTTACGTCGATGTACGGATTTGTCTTATAAATATCGTATTCAACACGGATGCGTGTGTTCTCCTTTTTAAAGAAGCATTCAACACCAAGATAAATCTCACCGTCTTCAATAACCTGAATCGGCTTCATGCCCTCAAACACACCGTCGGGATTTTTCATAAGCTCAAACGGTTGCGGATTTCTGCCCATAGCTTCAAGCTGAGAATCGTCCATTCCCCACGGGTCGGCGTTATCCTCATACATCACGGGGCAGAACGCATTTCCTTTTACGTACTCTTTACCGTTAAGCTTATACGAGCGAAGAAGACCTGTTTTGCCGTCAATCTCAACGTGCTTACCTTCAATATCAAAAATTATATCGCTGTTTGCGGGAAGCTCAGGCTTCGGTTCAATCGGCTTGAAGTCTGCATAAAGCGAAAACCTTGAAACAGCAAGCGGTGCAAGCTTACTGCGGATAACAAAACGTTTTCTCCAGTCAAGGTTGAGATTACTCTCTTCTTTTATAAACTGAACAGGCACTTCGTTGCCGTTTTCATCATAAACGCGGAAGCAGGACACAATCTCGTCCGACCAGTTCTGGTCAGCGAGCGTAAGCTCACATTCAAACTCCGTTTCCCATTCGTACGGATGCGGATTGGAAACGAGAATCGGATATTCGCCTTCCTTGGCCTTTTTCTGTGCAGAAGTTAATGCGAAATATGCCCTTGCACGAAGTCGGTTAAGCGTAAGCATACCGTGTTCAAGAAGTCGGATTCCGTTCTCCTCGCCTGCTTTGATTGATGTACCGGGCAGAACATCGTGGAACTGACTGTTAAGCAGATCCTCAACTGCATCGTCAAGCTCTTTTTCAGGATATTCAATCAAAGCCCTTGCTGCCGCAACGGAGCACATTTTTTCTGTTATCACGAGCATTGATTCAAAAAGAGCGTGACGTGATTTTACCCCTGACATAGTTGTGTAGCAACCCGGCATGCTGATACGAAGTGACTTGTCGTGGCGGATAGTCGGGTTGATTCTGTCAAAGAATGTATCTGGATCGGAATGCATAACAGGAATATCGGATTTTCTGATAAACTCTTTAATGTCGCTGAGGTCTTTTCTTGACGGACCGCCGCCGTGGTTACCTACACCCCAGAGGATAAGAGTTACGTCGTTATCATCCTCAGCCATAATTCTGTTTATTTTCTCCATAGCCTTTCCGAGTCCTGTATTGTAGCCTCGTGAATGAGCTGTTTTGATTTCACTGCCGTCAAGACCTACCCACATAAACTGACCGAACGGAAGCTCATCGCAACCCTCACGGCAGTAGATGTAATTTTCCTGACCGCATTTTTTAATTATCTGCACAAGTCCGACAGAATGACCGAAGGCATCAAGTCCGATTGCAGTTTTCGGAAACACTCCGAATTTTTCTTCAAAGTATCTTTTGCCGTGCTGAATCTGACGGACGATACTTTCTCCGTTCGGCATATTGACATCAGGCTGAAGATACCAACCGCCCATAATGTGCCACTTACCCTGCTTTATAAGGTCACATATTCTTTTAAAAAGTGTCGGTGAATATTCTTCAATATATTTATAAAGAGTTACTTCGTTATGGCAGAAAATATAATCAAATTCATCTGCAAGGTCAGCAGCTGCCCTGAACGTTGAAAGTGCAGAAGCGGCACCTTCCTCCCATTCCCATTGCCAGATAGGGTCAAGGTGTGCATTGCAGATAAGATGTACTTCTTTCATAATATCTTCCTTTCGGTTTATCTTAATCAATATAATACCATAGATTTATGTGTTTTTCATTTGTTTTAATAAAAAATTATATTGTGCTGTTAAATTTTTTACTGTATAATAATTTTGTAAAAGGAGGTTTGATTTATGAAAAAATCAATTTTAAAAATCATTTCCGTTATTCTCAGCATTACACTTGTTTTCTCTGTTGGTTGCACAGGAGTAAGCGCTACTGACACAACCGAACTTCCCTCAAAGGAAATAATCGGTGAAACAGCCACAGACACAGCAATTTCAGGAATTCAGACAATCGGTGGTCTTTTCGCAGGTATGGAAGAGCTTGATTCAGGCGAAGCTTTCCTTAACAATTTCCTTAAGGTGCTTTACAATATGCTCAACGTACTTGTTGAGGTTCTTGTTCAGGCAATCCGTGTTATTTATCCTGACCCTGCAAACTGGAAAGACGTTGCAGATCATTCAACAGACGCATTCCTTGAAGGACGAAACGAATATAAAACATCTGCAGATGCAGGCAACTTCTGGTCACTCGGTTATTCAAGCAGAAGCCTTATTCCCGACGACTTTGAAAGCGGTAAATATTACCTTGGCCGTGACCTTATGAACAAAAAGGCTGAGGGCATTTACGACGATATGCGTATCCGTGCTGCCGTACTCGACGACAACAGCGGTGACGGTGCGGTTGTTCTTGCCGCTATCGACTCACTCGGTGTAACTTCAACCGACGTACGTGCTATCCGTGCTGGTGTTCTTGATTATTGTAAGAAAAACGGCATTGCAGTTTCAAGCATCAACGTTGTGTCAACTCACGCTCATTCAGCACTTGACACTCAGGGTGTAAGCACAGAATTTTTCTATAAGCTCTTTGCAAGCAGCATCCAGAACCTTCTCGGTCTTGAAGGCAACCTTCCCTTTATGGAAGCTCCCGCTTATTTCAAGCAGTACTTCGTTGAACAGTCAATCATTGCAATTAACGAAGCTTTTGACGATATGGAAAGCGGTTCGCTTTATTACGATACGATCGACGCAAGTGAATATATCAAGGATAAGAGAGGTCTTGTTTCAAAGGAAGATATTGCTGAATTTGCAAGTCTTTACTTCGTTCCTGACAGCGGAAGCGAAAGCACTTACATTACCGATATCACCTGCCATCCGACTTCATTCAGCGCAGGTAACGGACTCGTAGCTTCTGACTATATTTACTATATCGACCAGTACATAAAGGCACAGGAAGGTGCAAACTTCGTTATGATTCAGGGTGCCTGCGGTCAGATCAGCCGTGACAACATTGATGTTGACACAACAGGCATGGATGAATGGGAAGAAAAAGGTGCAGGCACAAAGTTCCTTGGTGAAAAATTCGGTGAATACATTATTTCAGCCGAATACGAAACAGAGCTTGAACCGATAATCAACGCTCATCACGAAGAAATTCTTGTTACTCCCGAAAACAGCATTCTCGCTCTTGCTTGTGAGGTAAACCTTGTTAATAATCAGGTTTACTATCTTGAAGACGGTGTGGGTATCATTTCTGAAATCGGCTATCTTGAATTCGGCAACAAGGTCGGTTTCGCACTCTTCCCGGGTGAGCTTTATCCCGAAGTTTTCTGGGGACACGAAATCATCGGTGACACAACATGGGACGGTTCGAATTGGGAATACTCTTCTCTCAACAATTCCGTTGAAGGCGTTGATGTTTACTGTGTAAATCTTGCAAACGATGCTCTCGGATACGTGCTTACAGACGATAACTTCGCATTTATGGGACATATCATCGGCGAAGGCATCGCTGACGAGGTTCTTTCAGTCGGCAAGCACACAGGCTCATACTTCGTAAGCAATTACCTTGCCCTCCTTGAAGATTACGTAAAATAATATCAATACATAACAAAACCGAGCTGTAGCAACAGCTCGGTTTTGTTTTTTCTTTTATTTATCTGAAAAGATTTGCAAAGAGTCCCAAAAATCTTGTCACAACAGCACAGAAAAATTCAAAAACATTATCCGCATTTTTAAACGATGCATCAAACTGCACCTGTGCTTTTTCAGCAGACGCCGTAAATGTTACGCCATCAAAGCTGAGGTCTGCATCTTCGCCTGTGAAGCAGAATTCAATTTCTTTCACATTCTCAAGCTTTTCGTTTGTGAAAGCCACACCGCCTTCATTACCATGGAGATAAAGACGGTTGAGGTCAAGCGTTATCGTATGCCACTCACCGTCAGCAGGAATTACTACACTCGGGTCGGTTGTGTCTTTGATTGCAGGAGTGTGCCACATTGAAGAATTCTTAATAAATCTGACTTTGTCAAGTGTAACATCTTTTTCACCGTTGTTTCGGATACAGAAACTCATTGTATCGTAGTCGCTGTAATCTGTGTCGGTGTCCCAGAAATTCTCCGTCTTTGCTCCTTCCTTGTATGTAAGGTTCGGCTTTACGGTGAATTTCTTTTCGTTTGCAAGAATTTTCATACAGTAATCGCCCGAATACGGAGTATCTGCCGAACGTGATAGCTGAGCTGTTTCGGATGCCCATGAAGGATAATAGCTACTATTTGCATCGCTCATTGTATGCCATACACTTTCAACTTCACAGTCTGCCCACTGTTTGTCCGTCCAGTAATGTGTACCGACGTTTTTATCCGTTACGAAGATATTTACAGGCAAGGGATTTTCACCTTTGAATGATGCCGCAAGGTTTGACCGTCCGTTGCCCATACAGTACGCATAAGAAACAGAAACAGGATTTACTATAGTATCATTCCAAACTCTTACGGTATCCTTGGATACAATTTCTGCCTTCGCTTCAAGGTAGATTCCGTCTGCACCGCAGACAGCAAAACCATGAAGACTTCCACCCATTGAAACAAGCCCGTCACCGACATTATTGAGCTTTACGTAAACACTTCCATCCTTAACTTCGGTTGACTCAACTGTTGCTGAGGTGTAAGTTTCAAACTTTCCGTAAACCATACCCTTTGCACAAAGAGCCATTCGCTCGCCGATTTCCTGCTTGTGCTCAGGATGTATAACGCCAACTGCCGGAAGGTAGGTTATCGGCAAATCATAAATACCGAAAGTTGCTCTTGATTCGGGACGGTTGCTCTGAATCTTTGAAAAAGCAATGTTTCTGTCAGGAAGAACCATTCCGTCATCAGTGTAAAAATACTCAGCAAGATTTGTATAAATAAGAGGAAAATATCCGTTATCATAGCTGAACACATCAGTGTAAAGCTCCTGCATAATGTCCATCGCTTCAGAATAATATTCATCGGAATAGCCGACATCGCTTTCACCCTGATACCATATCATTCCGACAGGTCGGAAATTACCGAGAGCCGCAATTTTGTGGTTATAGTTAGCACCGACATCGGCATAGACATTCTGATCCTTTGCCGTCCAGTCTTTGCTTTCCTTGTATGCACCGTAGTTGTACATTTTTTCTTTGAACTGCGGCTCGGAATCAACCTTTTCTCTTGAAATCCAGCTTGCAATCGAGCTTCCGCCGAGAGCCGCATTGAGTATACCGACAGGCACATCAAGCTCTTGCATCATTTCACTCGCAAAGTAAAATGCAACTGCACTTATATTGTAAATAAATTCATTCTGACCGTCTACCCACTGAGCACCGGCAATTTCTTTCTGAGGTACATCAGGGACAAAGCCTATTTCAGAATAGCTGTTGACATACGGCGGTACCATAAGAACTCTGAGCCATTTACTGTGCTTTTTACCGTTCACCCAATCGTCGTAACCGCCCTTTGCCTGACTGAGAGGATATTGCATATTACTCTGACCGCTTGCAAGCCACAATTCGCCGAAAACAACATCTGACAGTTTGTCAAACACTTTGCCGTTTTCGCTGACAGTAACTGTATACTCTTTGTACCCGCCTTCAGGAGCATCAAAAGAAACAGCAAACGTTCCGTCAGCTTTTGTTGTACTCTCGCCTTTTTCCACGATGTTGTTTTCATCATCAAAAAGGGTTGCTGTTATCTTACTGCCTTTTTCAGCAGTTCCTGCAAGGACAGCTTCAACATTCTGCTGAAAAAGCATTCCGTCGCTGTAGACATTATAAAGCCTTGTTTCACCTGATTGTGCAACTGCAAAAGGCATACAGCAGAAAGTGAGAATCATTGCCAATAAAACAGATATTGTTTTTTTCATTTTCATTTCATCTCATCTCCTATATCAAAGCTTTTACTCTGTCTGCCCATACCTTCATTGAATAATTTTTAAGAATTTCTTCTTTAGCTTCAAGTCTTTCTTTTTCAGTTTCAGGCTTTTTAACATCTTCAATTGCTTTTGAAAGAACCTTTTCGTATTCGTCAAGATTTTCACTTTCAAAATATCTTATCGAGCTCACCTTATCCGTAATCAACTGCGGAATATCACTTGCAACCGCAAGACATCCGCAGTACATTGCCTCAAAAAGAGCGAACGGCAATCCCTCTGAACGCGACGGACTTAAAAAGATATCTGCATTATGGTAATAAGTCCCGATGTTCTCTGTCGGCTGAAGTACAATCAGCCACTCCGGCTGTGTTCCGAATTGTTTTTTTATTTCAGCTTCAAGCACTTCCCTGTGGGATGCTACAACAACATACAGTACCGCATCGCATTTCTTGCGGATACGTCTGAACACCTCGAATGTAAGATCTATCCCCTTGACAAGCACGTTGTATCCCATTGTCAGGCAGGTAATTTTATCGGGTTTTTCAAACTCATCAACCTTTGAAAAACGTTCAAAACAAATCGCATTCTGCAAAGTATCGCATCTGTTACCCGGAAACAATTCCACAAGCTTTCGTGTAACAGTTTCGCTTACACCAACAAACACATCCTTTTTATAAAGCAACTTTCTGATTTTATGACTTAATCCCGTTGCACTGTACTCACAGTGCATAAATCTCACAACCGGTATTCGGGGACAAAACAGACGGATAACCGCGTCTATTTTCAAATCATTGAAATGTCTGAATATCTTTTTTACATTATGTTTTTTTACAATTTTTCTCACAAGAGATATATTTTTAACAATGCTGTCTGTCTGAACATATACGGTTGCACCGTCGGCTCTCATTTCTTCAATCCAATTCTTCGCGTTGGTAGAAAGTGCTCTGTGCGGAAAAAGATAAACCTGCTCAACTCCGTCATTGTTCAGATCCTTACGCAAAAATTCAAGTGCATTTATAAAACCGCCTTTATATGCGGCAGCATAGTCACAGATATGTAAAACACTGTATTCCATACACACTACTCCAAAGAAAAATTTTCACTATCTAAAAGATATCACAAGCTCGGACTAAAGTCAATTTAAAAAGCAGTTACTCCCGAAGGAATAACTGCTACTGATTATTTTTTAATAAGCACTCTTATGTCGTCCTCTGCAAGCATCAGGTCGTCAATTATCATTCTCTGATATTTTGTGAACTTCTTATGGTCGCAGGAACGTGACCAAAGGCTCATCGGAACACCTGATTTGTTCATATGATACTTTGCCGTCTGCGGATATGCAAGAGCTTCAATGAAGGAAGAAAGGCAAAGGAAATTCTGTACAGACTGAGCTTTCTTTTCGTCCTTGTCATAGTTTTCGCAAAGCCATGCATAAAGATCGGGATGGAAGTTTGCCATAATTCCTGAGAAGCCCGCACCGCCATTTTTGAGAGTGTAAAGAAGAGTCTGTGAGTTCGCATTGTAAAGCTTGATTGTTGTTCCCTTGATCTGCTCAAGTCTGCGGTCAAGCTCATCGGGGTCACAGCATGTATCTTTGATAAATGTAAATCTGCCTGTTGAAATACACCAATCAAGGATTTTTTCGGTAAGAAGGCGCTTGTAAGGATAAGGACATTCGTAGATACCGATTGCGATATCTTCAGGAAGCTGTGAAAGAAGCTTTTTAGCATTCTTAATCCACACATCGTCACCGTCATTCTGAAGGTCAAGGCGGTTGCTTACCCAAACGATAGCATCAACGCCCGTTTCAGCAATCGCAGTAAGCTCGCGTACCTGAGCGTCCATATCGTCTGAAGTATGACCTGAAGCAACGACTGAAACATCTTTACCGCTTGCTTTTACAGTTTCAACAACAGTCTTTGCAATTCGCACCTTTTCTTCAAGTGAAAGGTAAACCATTTCGCTTGACTGACAAACAGCGAAAATACCTGTACAACCGTTTTCGATGTACCAGTTTGTAATATTTTTAACTGCCTCATAGTCAACAGTATTATCGTCGTGATACGGGGTTATCATCGTCGGGAATGTGCCGAAATTAATGTCTTTCATTTTGGTTGCCTCCATTTATACGTTGTAATATTCTTTATACCATTCAACAAATTTTGCAAGTCCGTCTTCAATTGAAGTTGAGGGTTTGAATCCGTACTTTTCAATAAGCGGTGTAACGTCCGCATAAGTCTGGTAAACATCACCCGGTTGCATCGGAAGAAATTCCTTTCGGGCTGTCTTTCCGAGAGCTTTTTCAAGCGTTTCTATAAAATACATAAGCTTTTCCGGCGAGTTATTTCCGATATTGTATACAGTTGCTCTGTCACCGTTTTCATCTGCTTCAGGCGGATTGCAGAGCATATTTTCAATGCCCTTAACAATATCGTCAACATAAGTAAAATCACGATACATGTCACCGTCATTGAAAATTTTTATTGTTTCACCTTTCATGATTTTCTGTGTGAAACTGAAATATGCCATATCAGGTCTGCCGTAAGGACCGTAAACAGTAAAGAAACGAAGACCTGTTGACGGAATACCATAAAGATGGCTGTAAGTATAAGCCATAAGCTCGTTCGATTTCTTCGTTGCTGCATAAAGAGAAATCGGTTTGCTTACATCGTCGTCTGTCGAAAACGGTGTCTTTTGCTGATTGCCGTAAACCGAACTTGAAGAAGCATACAAAAGATGCTCAACAGGGTTGTTACGGCACGCTTCGAGTATATTGAAAAAACCAATAACATTTGATTCAATATATACCTGTGGGTTTTCGATTGAATATCTTACACCTGCCTGAGCAGCGAGATTAACAACGATATCAAACTTGTTTTCACTGAAAAGATTATCAACTGCAGTTTTATCTGCAAGATCGCCCTTTACAAAAGTGAAATTCTCAAACTTTTCAAGAATCGTAAGGCGAGCATATTTAAGATTCACATCGTAGTAATCGTTGATATTATCAAAACCGATAACCGTCACGCCTTTTTGAAGAAGCAGCTTGCTGAGGTGGAAACCGATAAAACCTGCCGCACCTGTTACGAGGATTTTTTTAGTTGTATCAAGAGCATTATATGAAGCCATCATATACCACCTTATACTTTTTTAAGTATTATATATCTTAACTTTTTCAAAATCAAGAATTAACTTAAACTTTTCGGAATAAAAAAGTTCCTTTGGCAAACAATAGAAAAAAGGAGCGATATAAATGCCTGAAATTCACCTTCCTCAGAAAATTATATTCGAAAGAAACGCAATTGAACATTTTTCTTTTAAAAGAGTTGAACGCACAATACTTATCTGCGACAGCGAAATAATAAAAAACCGTGGTACACTTGAGCGACTTGAAAACAAATTCCGAAAATTTTCAGCACAAGTCAGAACGGTTTTCAACACCAACGTCCACGAACTTTATAACCTGGCATCGGAAGAATTTTTCCTTGATGAAGCCGAGCTTATTGTCGCAATCGGTTCAGCTGCCGCGATTGATTGCGGGATGCTGCTCACCAACGAAAGCGGTGCCGACTTTACCGCTATTCCCTGTTGCTGTGCTTCAACAATGACCGACTTTGAAAACGGAGAGTATTTTTCCTACAGGCATTCGCCAACAACGCTTGTGCTTGACCCCACGCTGATAGAGCAAATTCCTTCCTCAACGGTTGCATACGATGCATTTGCCGCTTTTGCTTATGCCGTTGACACACTTTCCTCAACAGACAATATCATCACCCGTTCGCTCGCAATCCACGGTGCCGTAGGAATTTATAAGAGTATTCTTCCTGCCTGCAGAGGTGAAATCACACATCTTGAAAAGCTGCTGTATTCAATGTATTTTGCAGTTGCGGCTCATCGCAATTCAAGAGAAATCAGAAATTCATATCTGAGCCGGGTCAGTCGATTTTTTGCAGATTACGGTTACACAAAGAATTCTGTCTGTGCCGTTATTATTCCCAATATTATGGAATATGAAGAGTCTGCAACACGTCACGGACTTTTTGAAATTGCAACCGCTGTCGGTCTTGCACAGGAAGATGATGACCCGTCATTCGCAACTGTCAAGCTGATTGATGAAATTCGCAGAATTCAGGCAAAGCTCGGCATACCCAGAGCAATTTCAGGGTTCAATCTTGCAGAAAATGCTTACCAGACAAGACGTATACACAGCAACATCCCCGATGACTTACTTGACCTTTGCTATTACGGAAGTTTTAAGTTTATGAAACTTTAAAAATATCTATCAGAAAATTGATATCACATACAAAAAGGATGACAGAATCATAATCTGCCATCCTTTAATTTTTTAAAATATTTTATCAGTAAACGACTCACCGTCACATTTAAACGTAACTCCGAGATAATCCGCAATGGTCGAAGCAATATCCGCAAAAGTCTGCCTTGTTCCGAGGTTGATCGGTTTTACTTGCTTACCGTAAATTATAAGCGGTGTATATTCACGGGTGTGGTCTGTATGCCTATCACCCGGGTCGCAACCGTGGTCTGCCGTTATCATAAGCACGTCTTCATCGTTCATCTTTTCAATGAAATAAGGTAACCATTTGTCAAATTCTGTAAACGCTTTTGCATAACCGTCGATATCCTGACGGTGGCCGTAGAGCATATCGTAATCAACAAGATTTACAAAGCACAAGCCGTTGAAATCCTTTTCCAATGCCTCAAGAGCCTTTTGCATCCCCTCTTCATTTGAGTGCGTGAACACGTGTTCATTGATACCCTTGCTTGCAAAAATATCGTAAATTTTGCCAACAGCATAAACTGTTTTATCGTTTTCTATAAGAGCGTCAAGCAAAGTTTCCTTCGGCGGAGCAAGAGAAAAATCGTGGCGGTTTGCAGTTCGTCTGAAATTCGGATATTCGCCCTCAAACGGTCTTGCAATTACCCTGCCGACTGCATTTTCTCTGGAGAGGATTTCACGTGCATTTCTGCAGTATTCGTAAAGAGTTTCAATCGGCATAACGCTTTCGTGTGCAGCAATCTGAAAAACGCTGTCCGCTGAAGTGTATACAATCAGCGAACCTGTTTCAACGTGTTCTTTTCCGTAATCACGAATAACATCCGTACCCGAATACGGCTTGTTACAGATAATCTTTCTGCCGGTTTTCTGTGAAAATTCATCAATTACAGACTGTGGAAAACCATTCGGGTAAGTAGGAAGCGGATTTTGTGACACAACTCCTGCAATTTCCCAATGACCGATTGTTGTGTCTTTTCCTTTGGATTTTTCAGTCAGCCGTGCAACAGCGGCAAGCGGATTGCTGTTTTTGTCAAGATAATCAATTCCGTCGATGTTTCCGAGCCCAAGTTTAAACATATTTTCAGCTGAGAAAAAATGTGACTCGGATATCCTTTTTAAGGTGTTGCAGTTTTCGTCACCGAATTCACGGCAATCGGACATAGCACCGATTCCGCAAGAATCAAGCACAACAAGAAAAACTCGTTTCATAATCCACCTCGCAGTTGTTTATATAATAATTATATTTATACCAAAAAAAATGTCAATGTTAAAACACCATCATTAAAACATCAATTAACAACGATATCGACAAATTCGGGTTTGTCGAGCTGTTTTGTGTTACACAATTATTTAGGTTTCGTAGTATCTCATAGCGCCCCTGAAAGGGGAGCTGGCACGGCTATGCCGTGACTGAGGGGTGTTGCGTAGCAACAAAAGTTTAAAAGCTTATTATTTTAAAGCCCTTCGGGCACCCCTTTGTCGTTTCACGACATTTCCCCTTTCAGGGGAAATAGCTCGATTTTTATATTTGCAAAAGAATTCAAACATGCCGACAGATTCGGTTTTGTCGGGTTCTTTGATTTCGCACGATCTATCTCTGTGCTC
>JAZRNR010000021.1:0-8409 GCA_045648305.1 Acutalibacteraceae bacterium | reverse complement strand
TATACTTTAATTGCCAACAAGCCATAAGGTTTTGAAAGGTATATTTTCGCCTCGACTTCGTTAAAAATCCTTGAAATACGTCAGTATATCTGCAGATTTTTGCCTTGCCGAGTCAAAAATCTCCTCTTTCAAAACTGCTTTACATCTGAAACACAACAGATTGCGTACAGTCGGGTAGCTTTTCGATGCAGTCATACGCACGTATGTCAAAGAGAAAACTGCACGAATGTGCGTAATATGTTGCGTTTCAGACTTATGTGTTGTTGGTAATTAAAGTATTCCTAAAAATCCATATAGGTACAAAAAACTATTGCGTTTATCTTGGTATAAGTGTTATAATTCATTTGCATTAAAGTATTATTATGAAAGAAGTGGTAATATGGTAAAAAACTATGATGCAGTTGTTATCGGTGCCGGTAACGGCGGACTTGTAGCAGCAGCACGTCTTGCCAAAGAAGGAAAAAAGACGTTACTTGTTGAACGTCATAATTTACCCGGTGGTTTTGCTACAAGCTTCGTAAGAGGCAGATTCGAATTTGAAGCATCGCTTCATGAGCTTTGCGGTATTGGCTCTATTACAGGAAAATCACCGTTATTGAAGATTTTCCGTGAAGTTGATGCCGCAGATAAAATTGAATGGGTAGCACTTGACGAGGCATACAGATTGCTCACATTGAATGAAAAGGAAAAGTGCGACTATTTGATGCCTTTGGGTAAGGAAGCTTTTATAAACAAGCTCGAAGAATACGACCCCGGTTCTTCAGCCATTGTTAAAAAGATTTTTGACCTTATTGAAAGCATCGAAAAAACTCTGGATTTCGTAAGCAACATTGAAGATTTCAAGCCTGAAATGATTAAAGAGATTTTCTCTGAGCATACAGAGTTCCTTAAGGTTGCGAACTACTCTGTTGATGAGGTGCTCAAGGCATTCGGTACAAGCCAGAAAACAAGAGATATCCTTAACGGTTATTGGTGCTACCTTGGTCAGCCTACCGATGAGCTTAATGTTATTCACTATTTCACAATGCTTCACTCATATATTATTGACGGTGCTGTTATACCCAGAGGCAGAAGCCATCAGATAAGTACGGCTTTGCTTGAAGCATTTACCGAAAACGGCGGTGATGCTTGGTTTAACACAAGCGTTAAAAAAATAAATGTTAAAAACGGTGTGGCAACAGGTGTTGTTCTCGATGACGGTACTCAGATAAATGCTAAAGCAGTTGTTTGTAACGCTTCACCGTACAATGCATTTACAAAGCTTATGGACGAAAAAGACGTTCCCGAAAAGTTCAAGAAGGAAGTTAACGCTAAAACATTGGGTGCTAAGGGCTTTGCAGTATTTTTGGGACTTAACCGTTCTGCCGATGAGTTGGGACTTAACAACCACACTTATTTCATTTATCCGACTAACGATAACAGAAAATGCTATGAACTCAGCAAACGTCTTGAAACAAATGATGTTCAGGCAACAGTTTGTCTTAACAGAGCATTCGACGATTGCTCACCCGAAGGCACAAGCATCCTTTATATGACTTCTATTTTTGCAGGTGACGAATGGAGTAAGGTTTCTGTTAAGGATTACCATAAGACCAAGACTGCCTTTGCTGAAAAAATGATCGACAACTTTGAAAAGGCAACAGGCGTTAAAATCAAGGATTACATAGAAGAAATTGAAATTTCAACTCCGATGACTTATGCCCGTTATACCGATGCTCCTGCAGGAACAATCTACGGTTACGAGGCAAGCAAAGAAGACGGTATTGTTAAAAGAATTGTTTTCGATTTGATAGAAAAAGGTATGCCCGGTCTTTACTTTGCAGGAGGATATACTACAAGACATATGGGTTATTCGCCAAGCTACACAACCGGTGATATGGCAGCAAAAGCTGCAATTCTCGCTATGGAAAAGGGGGTAAAATAAATGAGCAAGAAAAAGTTTTCTGTAAACGGCACTTTTAAGGACAGCGTGAATACTGTAAAATTTTTAACAGAAAGAAAAAAGTTTATCGACAGTGCTGAAGCTGTTTTACCAACCCGTACCGATGACTTTGGTGTAAATAAAGTTGCAAGAAGTCTTCATCCCAAAGAGCAAAAACTTGTAATCAGCAGAATTGAAGAACACTCAGACATTGCCAAAAGCTATTATTTTAAAGGCGAAAAAGAGCTTGCATATTTCAAAGCAGGTCAGTACCTTACCTTTAAGCTTGAAATCGGTAATTCAGTTGTTACCCGTTCATATTCAATCGCCTCCTCCCCTGCCTCAGCTTTAAACGGAGAATATCAGATTACAGTAAAGCGTATCGCCGACGGTTTTGTTTCTGATTATATTCTTGACAACTGGAATGTGGGCGACGAAGTTTTTGCTTATGCTCCCGAGGGAAATATGACATATAGCCCGTTAAGAGATGCTAAAAACATCGTAGCTATCGCAGGCGGCAGCGGTATCACTCCTTTCCTCTCTCTTGCACGAGCAATAGACCAGGGTAACGAGGATTGTGCCCTTACCTTGCTTTACGGTTGCAGAACTTCATCCGAAATCCTTTTCAAAGAGGAGCTTGACTCACTTTCTGAGAAAAACGAGAAAATCAATGTGGTTTATGTTCTTAGCCATAGTGAGGAAGAAGGCTATGAAAAAGGCTTTGTCGGTGCAGATATCATAAAGAAATATGCTCCTTCTGAAGTTTACAGCATTTTCGTTTGCGGACCCGGCGGTATGTATAAATTCCTTGAAACTGAGCTTCCGAAGCTTGACAAAGAAAGAAAATATATCCGTTTTGAAGTTTTCTCTTCCGGTAAAAAGACAGAAGAAGCAAAAGAGTTTAACATCACTGTTATCAACCGCGGAAACGAATCGGTTATTAAGGCAAACAGCAACGAAACTGTACTCTGTGCATTTGAGCGTGCAGGCATAGTAGTCCCGGCAAGATGTCATACAGGCGAATGCGGTTTCTGCAGAAGTAAGCTTGTAAGCGGTAAGGTTTATATCCCCGAAGGCGAAGACAAGCGTCGTATAGCAGATATGCAGTTTAATTTCATTCACCCTTGCTGCAGTTATCCCGAAAGCGACCTTGTTATAAGAATCAACTAATTCATTAAATCCATATTTCGACTATTGTCAGACGATCATAAAAGTCAGGAAACACAATGTGTTCCCTGACTTTTTTATTTTTGCTGTATTTTATAACCGTAAAACAAACGATAAACAAGCTTTGCGAGGCACCTTTTGCAATCTTCGTCATTATCACCAAATTATTTATGCTTCGTTTGTGCAATATCTGCACATCGCCAATTGACTTTTGTTGAAAAATAAGTATAATTTACTCTCGGCAACAAAAAACTTTACAGCAAAATACACAGAGGTACTTATGCAAAACTACATTCAATCATTCGGTCACACAATAGGTTTCATTTCAGTCGCTTTATTCTTTTACTCTTATCAGCGCACTAAAAAGAGCAAGATTATGATTATTCAGACTGTCGCAACAGCATTAAGCTGTGTACAGTATCTTCTCATAGGAGCTGTTTCCGGTTTTACTTTAAACATTGTGTGCATTATTCGTAATTTTGCATTCTACTACCGTGAAAAAAATCACAAAACAGATCTGGTAACACCCATTCTTTTTGCAGTCGCTATGGCAGCAGTAAGCTGTTTTTCATGGGAAGGTATTCACTCTTTACTTATAACGCTCGGACTTGTTGTCAACACTGTATGTATGGGTATTTTCGATGCAAGAAATTTCCGCAAGACAATTCTTATCTCATCAACACTTATTCTTGTTTATAACTTCTTTGCACTTTCATACAGCGGTATGTTGAGCGAATCAATCTCGCTTATCTCGGTTGTAATCGGCATCATCCGTTACAGAAATGTTAAGCCGATACCGCTCAACAGAACAGAAAAACAACTTGCAGCTTAATAAAACAGATATCGAGTCAGGACCTCCAGCTTAGCCGGAGGTCCTGACTTTCAATATATATTATATATTATGTATTTATATTTTTTTACTCTGTTTAAAGAGTTTTATGAAATAAAAATATATTGTTAGTTACAGAAGGAAGCGTCCCGTCATTGCCCAGCGTGAATAATTGCCGTGAATTACTTCACCCATAAGCCAGAAATCAGGTTTAACCTCGTTTGCTACCCTACGAAGTGCTTTCATATATTCAAAATCCATAACATCAGCCGCATCAAGGCGGATTCCGTCCACATCGAACTCCTGCACCCAAAAACGTATAACATCGCAGATATAATCTTTTACGGCAGGATTGTGCTGATTCAGCTTTGCAAGAAGGTCGTAACCGCCCCAGTTTTCGTAAGAAAAGTCGTCATTAAAGGAGTTGTTACCCCAGAAGTTAACGTTGCAGTACCAATCTTTATACTGTGAATTTTCTTTGTTCTGCTTAATATCCTGAAAAGCGAAAAAATCCCTGCCCGTATGATTGAATACGCCGTCAAAAATCACCCTGACCCCTTGTCTGTGACATTCAGACACAAAGTTTTTAAGGTCATCGTTTGTACCGAGTCGGCTGTCTAATTTTTTATAATCTGTTGTTTCGTAGCCGTGTCCGACGGATTCAAAAAGCGGTCCGATATAAATTGCATTGCATCCGATTTCTTTGATATGAGGAATCCACGGCAAAAGAGTGTTAAGCCGGTGAACAGGTTCATTGTAAGAATTAAGCTTCGGTGCTCCCGTCATACCTAACGGATAAATATGATAAAATACAGCCTCGTCATACCACGCCATATTTTTAACCCCCTGAGTTTACTGAATCTGATTATATCATACGTGACGGACAGTTTTCAATAACACGTGATTGTAAAATAAAGGAAACCTTTATTGCAAATCCGAAATATTTGCATTATAATTATCTTGTTAAAGGCGGTGTTTTTATGCATAAGAAACCTAATATATTATTCATCGTAACCGATGACCAGCGTTGGGATACTATCAGTGCACTCGGCAACAAGGAAATAATCACTCCTAATCTTGATAAACTTGTAAAAAGAGGAACATCATTCGTCCGCGCACATATCGCAGGCGGAACCTGCGGTGCCGTGTGTATGCCGAGCCGTGCGATGATTCTTTCAGGCCGAAATCCGTTTCACCTTGAAGAATTGGGTGGCAACATTCCTCCCGAGCACAAAACACTTGCAGAAACGTTCAAAAACAACGGATATGAAACTATCGGTCTTGGTAAATGGCATAACGGCTGCCCTGCCTACGCCCGAAGCTTCACTCAGGGTGCAAAAATCTTTTTCGGCGGTATGTGGGACCATTGGAATGTTCCGACCTGCAGATACGACCCGACAGGTAAATACGATAACACAATCAACTTCGTTGTGGATTTTTATAAAGATAACAATCCTCAGGCTCAGCACTGTGACGAATTTGATCCCGGCAAACATTCAAGCACCTTGCTGACAGATGCAGCTATAAATCTTCTCAATGAAAACGTCGGCAAAGAAAAACCTTTCTTTATGTACCTTGCGTATCTTGCTCCGCACGATCCGAGGACGATGCCCGACGAATTCCGACAGATGTACGATCCCGATAAAATAACTCTGCCTCCGAACTTTCAGGAAATTATTGATACTAATTACCCGCTTATGGTTCACCGCGACGAGCATCTTGCCGCTTATCCGAGAGAAAAGGATGAAGTCAGACGTCATATTGCTGAATATTTCGCAATGATAACCCACCTTGATTATGAAATCGGAAGACTGCTTGACGCTCTTCATCAATCAGGCGAAGAAGACAATACCATAATCGTGTTTACGGGCGATAACGGTCTTGCTGTCGGTCAGCACGGTTGGCTCGGCAAAGAGGATATTTACGAGCACGGTGTTCGTATCCCTCTTGTTCTTGCAGGTCCGGGAATTGCACAGAACACGAAGAACGACGCTTACGTTTACCTTTACGATATTTTCCCCACTCTTTGTGAAAAGGTCGGCATAGAACTGCCCGATTCGGTAGACGGCAAAAGCTTTGCACATCTTCTTGACGGTCATCACGGTGACAGCTTCCGCGATGAACTGTATCTTATTTTTGATCAATTCGTCCGCGGTGTAAAAGATAACGAATTCAAGCTTATCGAATACCGTAACGGTGACAAAGAAGAAGACAAATGGACTTTTCTTTACAACATAAAAAATGATCCTTGGGAAACAAACAATCTTGCCGACTGTGAAGAATACAAAGAAAAAATCAGCGAAATGAGAGAAAAGATGCTTCGCCACCGCGATGAATGGGAAGAACAGTCTCATCCGTGGGGCACAGACTTCTGGCCAAGGTTCTGATATGTTTCAGTTAACATGCAGTAGGGTCAATGCATCATTACAACAGTAAGGAGTAAGTTTTATGCTTTTTGAAAGAATCATAGCTTTTTTCACAGCACTGATATCTTTGGTTGCTGGATTTTTCGGTGTGAGTGAAAATTATATCGAAAAAGTTGAAAACTTCAGAGTGACTACATACATAAGGGGTGATTATGTTCAGAATTCTGACAGCCTTTACCCCGAAGATTTCGACATTATTACAGATGTAATCCTGTTTGAGTGTGCATCCTTTGACAGCGAGGGTAACGTTAATCTTCGCAAAGAAACACTTGAAACTGCACTTTCAAATATTCGCAATGCAATCGGTGAAAGAGATATCAACATCACGTTGAATCTTCTCGGACCGTCAGGCCATACCGATTCCGACGTGTGGGAAGACCAGATGGAAGCTCAAAGCGAAGAACACAATAAAGCTTTCACAAGCGGTGTGCTTGAAGACAATATCATAGCCGTTCTTGACAAATACGATTTTGACGGAGTTCACTTCGATTATGAATATCCGCTTTCACTTAAAGCATGGCATTATTATAACAACTTCCTTGTTTCGCTCGACAAACGGCTCGGTGATTACACTCTCGGAGTTGCAGGCAATGATTGGAACATAAAGTTTTCAACGAAAGCTATTGCTGCTATCGACGTGTTTGAATTTATGCTTTACGATATGAACGACGAAAACGGCAGACATTCAACATACGAGGATATGGCAGAGCTTGTCAGAAAGGTCGGCTTCTACGGCATTCCTCTTGAAAAGGTAAATATCGGACTCCCCTTCTATTCTCGTCCGACGGATATGTCCGCATACTGGTACGGTTATAACGGCTGTTACGGACAAATCGATGAAAACGGTTGGCACCATTGCAATGATACAGGAAAGGACTTCTGGTTCAACACTCCCGATGTTATTGCACGAAAAACTGAATTTGCTATCAAAAACGGCTACGGCGGAGTTATGATATGGCATTATAACTGCGACCTGCCCTCAACTCACGAGGACTCGCTTTTAAGAGCCATCGGTGAAACGGTTGAAGCTAACTACTGATATAAAGATAACCTCCTTGCAAACGGGCAAGGAGGTTAATTTTTGCATTATTTAATTAATATCTGTTTGCTACGACAAATGTCATTCTTTCCTGGATTGTCGGGCCGCCGTGACCTGTGCCGAATCCGCCGTGGTCAGATGTGATAATAATAAGCCAATCCTCTGTTTCAAAAGTATCTCTGTTCTTGATTGTACGGATTGTATCGTACGCAAAATTTTCACAATGGCTGAAGCCTAATTTGTAAAACGGGTTGTTGATTGAGAAGCCGAGGTTGTGACCGTTGCTGTCTGTGTTTTCATAAATTGCAATTGTGAAATCAGGACAGTCAGCTTTTTTCAGTTCCTCTGCAGCCTTCATCATACTTCCTTCGTTACCTGATGTCTTATTGAAAGCAACATTGATACCGTTTTCTTCGCAATATTTCTTTTCGTTGATATATGTAGAATCATCTTTAGAAAAATGTCCGCCCCATTTTGTGATAAATGATGCAGAATCGATTGTTCCGTTTTCAACAAGCTCGGTCATGAGAGTTTTATACTCAAGTGACTTCGGCTGACCGTTACCGTAAACACCGTTATCCTCTGCCCATACACCTGTAAGTACCGAACACCAACCGGGAGCTGTTGATGTGTCCTGTGTATTCTCACCGTCGGGATAGTTAACACCGCCACAGTAAGCAAGGTTGAAAGATGCACCGTCATTAAGAAGTGTTGTTATACCGCTGTACTTATCTTTAACAAGGCTGAGTGCATCTGCACGGCATCCGTCATAACCGATAATAATAGCCTTTTTCTCTGTTTTACCTGCAGGCAATTCAGATGTAAGATGGTCAACTACCATATCATAAATCTCTGTCTGCGGAATTGCTGTTTCAATTGTGTTTTCAACTGCAACATTTTCAAGTGCCGCAAGGTAAGCTTCTTCTGTATCCTGTGCATCATTCATGTAATAACCGAAAAGAGCAGGGATAAGCATAAGAACACTCATTAGTTTTGCTAAGAACGTCATAACTACGCACTCCTTTTA
>JAZRNR010000020.1:0-3242 GCA_045648305.1 Acutalibacteraceae bacterium | reverse complement strand
CGCAACCCATTCTTTCTTCAAAGCTGTACTGACCGCTTGTTGTGGCAGTTGCTTCGATAGCCTTGAACATAGGCATCGGTCCGCAGGTGAAGAAGTATGAATAATCAAGATTTTTAAGAACATCCGTAACGAAGCCCTTTGTTCCGTAGCTGCCGTCAACGGTTGTTATATAAACTTCAGCACCGAGAGCCTTGAATTCTTCCTCGAAGAAGATTTCTTCTTCCTTGTTGAAGCCGAGGATAACCTTTACCTTCTTGCCCTCTTCGATAAGCTTTCTGCAAAGATTGTACATCGGAGGCACGCCTACACCGCCACCGATAAGCACCGGACTGTCACCGCTTTTTGAGAGGTTGTATCCGTTGCCGAGACCGACAAGAACATCAAGCTCTGTACCGCATTCAAGCTTTGCCATAACCTCTGTGCCCTCACCGACAACCTTGTAGATGATTGTGAGTGTGTTTTCGTCGTAATCACAAACAGAAATCGGTCTTCTTAAATAGAAGCCGTCAAGCTTGATATTTACGAACTGACCCGAAGCTGTTATTGCCGAAACATCACCTTCAAGCTTCATAAGCCAGACATCTTTTGCAATTTTTTTGTTTTCAGTAATTTTCAAAAATACCTGTTTCATTTCTTACTCCTCGTATGCTACTTCACCGTCGGCAATTGTAAGGATGCATTTCGCATTCAATTCAACGCCCTCAAACGGTGTACTTCTTCCTTTAGATAAAAACTCTTCGGGATTGACTGTGTATTTTTTATCAAGGTCAAACACAACAAGATTTGCTTTTTCGCCAACCTTTATTCCGTTTTCAAATCCGAAACGCTTGCACGGATTTACACTCATTATTTCAACAAGCTTTTCAAGAGTCATAAGACCTGTTTTTACAAAGTTCGTGTACATAACAGAAAACGCTGTTTCGATTCCGACAACACCCATCATACTGTCCTTGAGACCTTTGCTCTTCTCTTCTGCAGAATGCGGTGCGTGATCAGTTGCAATCATATCGATTGTTCCGTCGAGCACACCCTCAACAAGTGCTTTTCTGTCCTCTTCGCTCCGAAGGGGCGGATTCATCTTGAAACGTGCATTCTCCTGCAGATCCTTATCCGAAAGAACAAGGTAATGCGGTCCCGTTTCACAGGTTACGTCAACTCCCCGTGCTTTCGCCTGACGGATGATTTCCACGCTCTCTTTTGTTGAAATGTGACAGACGTGATAACCACAGCCAGTTTCTTCGACGAGTTTAAGATCCCTTGCAATCGGGCCGTATTCACTCTCAGAACAAATTCCTTTGTGTCCGTGTGCTTTTGCATATTCACCGTCGTGGATGTAACCGCCGTAAAGCAGGCTGTTATCTTCGCAGTGAGCAACAATCATTTTGCCGAGCGACTTGGCTTTAAGCATAGCCTCACGCATAAGCTCTTCATCCTGAACACCTCTGCCGTCGTCCGAAAAACCTGCAACATAAGGTGCCATCGATTCCATATCTGAGAGCACTTCACCCTTTTCACCGACAGTTATTGTGCCGTACGGACGGACATCTATCACAGCATCTTTTTCAATAAGATCAAGCTGAACCTTAAGATTTTCAAGGCTATCGGGAGTAGGATTAAGATTCGGCATTGAGCAGACAAGAGTGTATCCGCCGTGTGCACAAGCCTTCGTACCCGTTTCAATTGTTTCTTTATAAGAAAAACCCGGCTCTCGCAAATGCACGTGAACATCTGCAAGTCCGGGTAAAATATACATATTTTCGCAATCAATTGCTTTTGCAGGCAATGAGCCGGTATATTCGGAAACAGAGGCAATACGGCCAGAAGAAACAAGTATATCCTGCTTTACAAATCTGCCGTCAATGTAAACTTTTCCGCCTTTAAGAATGTAGTCCATAACCTGCTCCTTCCGTCGCTTAAAAAGTGACAACGTAAAGTTTTCGTATCAGTGAAAATTTTATCACATTAAGGGGTTTTTGTCAATGAAAAGCGGCTTGTGAAAACATAAATAAAAGCTGAAAAACAAGCCATAATTTTGTGAATAAAGACGCATTTTTCTCCATTACATAAATATCTGTACAAAAGTAAACCGGCACCGCTTTCACGATGCCGGATTTTCAATTATGCAACTGAGAGAAAACTCCAGAAATCTGCGAAGCCCTTCTTGCCGAAAATCTTAAGAAGAACGTCTGAAACAACGCCGAGAACGAGTTCAACAGCGTCCATTGTCGGATCCTCAACCTCAGGCTGATATCTGTCTTCCCAGATATTGTACTTAACGTTAAGCTCGATAAGAAGATCCTTGAGAGCAAAGATGATTTCGTCATCTGCATCACGGTCGTTGAGTGTACGAGCCATCATAGCTTCTGCATCTGCAACTGCCTTGTCAAGCTTTGCAGCATCTGCCGGCTCAAGAGTTGCACGGTCGATTGTTGCTGCATCGGGAAGGTAGTCTCTTGTAAGTCTTCTTACAAATCTTGACTCGTTGAACTGCGGATATGTATCCTCGCAATCTGCAACTGCATGGATGTTACCGAGAGCGATTTCGAAAGCAAGGCTCAAAGCTGTGTTGTTATCTGTAAGCTCGTGCTTCTGACCCTCAAAGTACCATGAAGTATCCTCAAAGTAGCATGTTGAAGCATCGATTGAACCGTCGGGTGATACGTTATGTGCAGGGTCTGCGATATAAGCATCGTCAAACTTCTGACCTGCAGGAACATATGATGTGCCGGGTGCAGTTGAAGAAATCTGGATAATTTCATCTGAGTTTGTTGTATCAAATGTTTCGAAGAACTTGAAGAAGCCGTAGTCCTCATCACCGAAAGCGAGATTGTAACCGCTGATGAAATAGAACTCTGTACCGTATGTTTCTACCTGATAGTTAAGTCTTTCCTCAAGGTTAGCCTGAGCCTCAGCATATCTTGCTGTCTGCTCTCTTACCTCTGCCATATCATCGCCCTGAAGATACTTCTCTGCGAACTCCTCATATCTGCCTGACGGACAGAGTGAAAGGAATGATGTGTTTGTAAGGAAGAGTGTCTTAACAAGTGAGTCAACGATATCGTCAAGAATATTTCTGAGCTCCTGCTTCGGGAGAATTCTTGCTGCGATGTTGATGATTGAACCTACATAAGGATCAACGAAGCCGAGTTGACCGAGAAGGTTTGTGTAAACCATTGCGGGAGCATTGTCATCAAAATCAGCGAGCATAAGATCACCGAAAACAAAGTCGGAGGCCAAGCGGT
>JAZRNR010000019.1:0-4238 GCA_045648305.1 Acutalibacteraceae bacterium | reverse complement strand
GAAATTATTGCGACACTCAAGGGTATGGATATCAAGATTTCATATACACTTATGAATGAAGCTTCAGATTCAGTTGACGATTGGTCAAAGGTTACAACTGCTTATATGCCTATTAATTTCTAAAAAATATATCGGGACGGTCAGCCGTCCCGATAATTTTGATAACCAAGGAGTTTAAAATGTTTTTAAGAAAAAAAGCAACAGCATCACCGTCAGGTTCGCCTGAGTTTATGGTTGTCGGTCTTGGCAATCCCGGCAGAGATTATGAATTCACACGCCACAACGCAGGGTTTCTGACTCTTGATCACATAGCTGTTGAGGAGAATACAGATATTAAAAAGCTTAAATATAAGGCACTTATCGGAGATACGGTTATTTCGGGTCATAGATGTTTGCTTGTGAAACCGCAGACGTTTATGAATAACAGCGGTGAGGCTGTCAGAGAAATTTCTCAGTTTTATAAGATTCCGCCTGAAAAAATCATCGTAATTTTCGATGATATTTCGCTTCCTTGCGGAAAGCTTCGAATAAGACGCAAGGGAACCGACGGAGGACATAACGGAATCAAGAGTATTATCTACCACCTTAATTCGGATAATTTTCCGCGTATCAAGGTTGGCGTAGGAGCAAAACCGCATCCTGATTATAACCTTGCAGACTGGGTGCTTTCTACATTCAAAAAGGATGAAATGGAAGAGCTTAAGAAAGCTATTACAAAAGCAACTGAAGTTTTGCCGTATATGCTTGACGGTGAAATTGACAAGGCTATGAATAAAGCTAATTAAAAAGGAAAAATAAAAGACCTCGGATTTTCCGAGGTCTTTATTTTTTATTTGTAGCTGTTTATACTAGCCTTACCTGATGAGATTGAAAGGATAATGTGAGCATCCTGTGAGTTAACCTGTCCGTTCTTGTCAATATCTGCAGCCTTAATCTGACTCTTGTTAAGCTTTGCTTTGCCTACTGTATACTCAAGAACCTTAAGTGCATCAGCTGAGTTGATTTTGTTGTCACTGTTAACGTCGCCAAGGTTGTAAACAAGCTTGTAAACAGGCCAGTAATCTTCTTTAGCGCGTGTGCCTCGTGCTTCAGACTTAGCCACTTTATTAGCGGGACGCTCAAAGTAATAACACCAGTCATAAGCTGCCTGGTAAGCGCCCTGTGCAGTATTGGGAACATCCTCAATTTTATCAAGGATATGACCTGTTGTGCTTGCCTGCTTTTCGAGCTCATATTTGAGGAAATAGAGCTGTCCTTCAAGTGTTTTCCAGGAATAACCGTTCTTAGCACAGAAGCTTTTGAGGTTATCGAATCTGCTGTTGTGCCACTGGCAGATACCGTAGCTTGTGCCGTTATCACCGTAAAGGTTAGGATTGAAGTTTGATTCCTTTTCAATGTTAGCAAGAACACCGCAGGCTGCTGCAGAGTTGAGCCCCATTTCATCAACAAGGAAATCGAAAATAGTCTGAACTGTTTTACTGGTTGGAACAGAAGCTGCAAATGAAACAACTGTTGTGGAAGATAAAACAGTAATTACTGCGAGAAAAACAAGAAGAGCTTTCTTTATGTAGTTTTTAATATGCATAAAAATCGTCCTTTTTTTAGTTTAGCCGAAACTCAGCAATTATATTTATACCACACAAATGTTACGAAATTATGACATTTCAGAAATTTCTGTAACTTTTTGTAACTAATTTTCGATATTTTTACACTTAATATTCCCTTAAAGAACAAAAAACACCGAAATCCGAAGATTCCGGTGTTTTAAAAGTTTTAATTATAATGAGTATTCAGCAGCGATGTCTGCAATTTTAACAGGAGCGCCTGTTACGAGTGACTTCTTTGCAGCAAGGCCGATAAGTACAGGCTGAAGACCGCAGTCAAGACCAACGCTTACTTCCTTATCGTTTACGATGCAGTCGATGAACTCTGTAATTTCTTCAACGTACGCACCCATATATCTTTCAAGGAAGAAGTTGAGGGGAACTTCACCACGAACGCCGTTAGCGTCAGAAATAACAGCTGTTGACTCTGAATCGTTGCCGATAGCAACCTGACCGAGTGAACCGAAAGCTTCAACTCTCTGGTCGTAACCGTAGCTTGCACGGCGGCAGTTGTCGATAACTGCGATAGCACCGTTAGCGAGCTTCATTGAAATAACTGCTGTGTCGATGTCGCCTGCTTCACCGATTGCGGGATCAACAAGTACTGCACCATATGCAAATACTTCCTCAACCTCAGAACCTGACATGAAACGAACCATATCAAAATCATGGATTGTCATATCAAGGAAGATACCGCCTGAAACCTTGATGTAGCTTACCGGAGGAGCACCGGGGTCTCTTGAGCAAACCTTGAGGATGTTGAGGTCACCGATCTGACCGCCTTCAACAGCCTTTCTTGCAGCCTTGAAGTTGTGGTCAAAACGACGGTTGAAGCCTACCTGATACTTAACGTTGCTGTTTTCAAGAGCAGCCTTAACCTCAAGAATCTTGTTTACATCGTGGTCGATGGGCTTTTCGCAGAAGATGTGCTTGCCTGCTGCGATAGCTTCGAGCGAAATTGTTGAGTGAGTGTCTGTTGAAGAGCAGATAAGAACAGCTTGAATATCGTTATCCTCGAGAATTTTGTGATAGTCTGTGTAGAACTCTTCAATGCCGAGACCCTTTGCCCATTCAATTGTTTCGTCGTTAAGGAAGGGGTCAGCAACAGCCTTAACTGTTGCATTCTTAACATATCTCATAATTGATTCGCAGTGAACCTTACCGATACGGCCTGCGCCGATAATACCAACATTAATCATAGCTTTTATCTCCTTATGTTTAATTTACTTAGATTGTACCGTCCCAAGTGGAAACTTCTGTCTTCTTCATTTCTTCTTCGTCAAACCAACGTGTTGTTACGCACTTGCTTTCTGTAAAGAATCTGTATGAATCCTTACCGAGGCAGTGAAGATCACCGAAGAATGAATCCTTGTGACCTGCGAAGGGGAAGAATCCGATTGGCACGGGGATACCAACGTTAACACCTACCATACCACCGTCTGTGTGACGTGTGAACTCACGTGCATAGTAGCCGTTCTGTGTAAAAATAACTGAACCGTTTGCATAGGGGTTAGAGTTCATAAGCTTAAGACCTTCTTCGAAAGTCTTGACTCTCTTGATGCAAAGAACGGGACCGAATACTTCTTCGTCACCGATTGTCATTTCAGGAGTTACCTTGTCAAAGATTGTCGGGCCTACATAGAAGCCGTTTTCATAGCCTTCAACAACACAGTTTCTACCGTCGAGAACAAGCTCTGCACCCTCAGCAACACCCTTGTTGATGTCTGCAATAACTTCGTCATAGTGCTTCTTATATGTGATTGGTCCGAGCTTTGAAGTCTTGTCGTAGCCGGGGCCAACCTTGATAGCCTTAGCCTGCTTAACAAGCTCTGCAACGAATGCGTCAGCAATGCTTTCCTGAACAACACAGCAGGAGAGTGCCATACATCTCTGACCTGCACAACCGAAAGCTGAGTTGATAACACCTGCAGCTGTTCTTTCAATCGGTGTGTCTTCAAGAACAAGAGCGTGGTTCTTTGCCTGGCAGAGAGCCTGAACTCTCTTGCCTGCCTTTGCAGCACGCTCATAAATGAGCTTACCAACAGGAGTTGAACCAACGAATGTGATACCCTTAACGTCAGGGCTGTCAAGAAGAACGTTGATTTCGTTTCTTGAACATGTAACGATGTTGATAACACCGTCGGGAACACCTGCTTCTTTGTAAAGACCTGCAATTCTGAGAGCTGTTCTCGGTGTAAGGCTTGCAGCCTTGAGAACCATTGTGTTACCTGTTGCAAGGCAAACGGGAGCCATCCAACCGAAAGGAATCATAGCAGGGAAGTTAACAGGAACGATACCTGCGAAAACACCCATTGATTCACGATAAAGAACTGTGTCGTAACCCTTTGAAGCGTCCATTGTGCTTTCGCCCATCATAAGCGACGGAACCTGAGTTGCAAGCTCTGTGCCTTCCTTAGCCTTAAGAACGTCGCCTTCAGCTTCGCTCCATACCTTGCCGTTTTCTTCTGCAACAAGAGTAGTAAGCTCATCCATGTGCTTGATAAGTAGGTCACGGACATTATAAAGAATCTGAGCTCTTTTGATTGCGGGAGTAGCACTCCATGCAGGATAAGCTGCTTTTGCAGCTTCAACTGCTTCGAGAACCTCATCGTTAGTACAACAAGGTGCGTGACC
>JAZRNR010000018.1:0-4557 GCA_045648305.1 Acutalibacteraceae bacterium | reverse complement strand
TACAAATAGTTTGACAACCCTAGTAATCGTTTGCTAAACCTCTTCCGATATACATAATATCTATTATTTTATGAAAGAAACAATACTAAAAAATCAAATAAAAATATGGTTTTGTTATCATAGCTGCATTTTATTGAAATGGCAAATAAGATATGATATAATCAAAATGACAATTCTGCAAAGCAATGTGAATTAAAAAATAAGGCTGACTGCGTTTGTGAGGTAATGATATGAGAAATTATGATATTGCCGCCTTTATATGGCCGTCTTACACAGGTGACGAGCCGAGAACCCGTATTTTCTGGCCCGAGGGCTATGGTGAATGGCAGACTGTTAAAGCAATGACCAACAAAGGCTATGAAGGTTGCCGTTGGCCCCGTATTCCCACCTGGGGATATGTTAACGAAGCTGACAGCAGGGTTATGGAAATGCAGATTAACTGCGCTGTTTCTTACGGCGTCAACGTTTTTATTTATGACTGGTATTGGTATGATAACCGCCCGTTTCTTGAAAACTGTCTTAATGACGGATTCCTTAAAGCCCGCAACAACACTCAGATGAAGTTCATGCTCATGTGGGCAAATCACAATGCAACTCATCTCTGGGATAAGAGAAATTCCGATACAGACCTTTCAACCGTTATCTGGAGCGGTGTTGTTACTCCCGAAATTTTTTTGGAGATATGCGACAGAACAATCGAAAAATATTTCAAGCGTGAAAATTATTATATGATTGACGGATGCCCCGTCTACATGGTTTTTGATGTTGACAACTTCATCCGTACATTCGGCACAACTCAGGAATGCAAAAAAGGTCTTGAAGAATTCCGAAGAAAAACCGTTGAAGCAGGCTTCAAGGGTCTCCATTTTCAGGCTGTAAACTGGAAAGGACATACATATAACTGGCTTAATGACGGTGACGACTGCAAAGGCATGACAGTTTATGAGCTTTATGATTATCTCGGATTTGATTCCGTTACAAATTACAACTGGTTTTCCTGCGTTGACCCCGACGGTGAATATGCGCAGCAGACCGACGCTTATATTGAAAATCTTGAAGAAGAAACCAAGTTGATGAATGTGCCTTTCTATCCCAATATTTCAGTAGGCTGGGATAATAATGTGAGATTCAACAAGTTCATTCCCGGCGTTGTTAAAAACAACACTCCCGAAAATTTCAGAATCGCCTGCGAAAAGGTCAAGAAATTTGCTGATGAGTCAATAGAAAAGGGTGTTATGAAAGCTCCGTTCATAACAGTTAACAGTTGGAATGAATGGACTGAAACAAGCTATCTCCAGCCTGATGACCTTTACGGTTACGGCTATCTGGAAGCAATTAAAGAGGTGTTTACCGGGGAATGAATATGACTGTTTTTAAAGATTTTTCTTATGGTACCCATGAAAGACAGAAATGATTGATGGCAGTAAGAAAACTGTGCAGTTCCCAAGATGGACTCCGAATCAATATCGAGGTGAATTCAGCATATAAATCAGTCGCAAAAAGCCCTCCGAGGTTTAATCCCGAGGGCTGTGCTAAGACATAACAAAGCCTGCCGAGGCAATCACCCCGGCAGGCTGTTTAGTTTATTTGTCACCATTACCCTTTCACGGTTGTTCCTGTTTCTATCTGTAAATCGGCAGGCTCCAATTTTCTATCTCTTCTTTATCACCGTAGAACAGATATTTTGTTTCGCCGATTTCCGCAGAGAATGTGACTGAATCCACATCTGTATACCATTTATTATTAAAATAGTCCCATACATCAGTCTTGCCTTCAAAGGTGACGGCCTTCTCCCCTGCCGTGACAGCGTGGAATACCACCATATTCTGATTTGCCATCAGCACATCCTCTGAATCGGAATAAACATGGATTCCGCAAGCACGTGCAATGGCTTTCAGATTGTTGACTGAAATCAGCGAATCACCGTAATAAATAGTGGTATAGTCTTTCTGTCTGTTGATTGCAAAGCCGACAGAGCCGTCGGAATATTTACCGAGAGTCTCGGTCTGTCCGCCGACAACCTTCATAGCACGGGAGATACGCGCAGTATGATTATCGCTAATCAGACCCGGAACGGCAGACTGCTTTGTCATTTTTATTCCAGTTTTGGATTGTAATTTATTTACCTTGAATTCCATACCCGTGAGTGCTTTAGCCTGCTGAGTGGTCATGCTTCCGAAATTATACATAAAGAGCGTTGTCTTGCCGTCTTTATGAAGTGCTGTCTGAAGCTGTTCTATCTGCTCATCCGTCATATCAAACGCAGATGTGATGATATACAGTTTTGCATCGTCAACACGTCCCGCAAGCACATCTTTAAGCTGAACATAGCAAGTTGAGAGTCCTGCGTGATAGAGATTAAGCTGCATCTCGCCCAGCAGTTCATCACCCACAGGTCCTTGATTTGCCATGCGGTGAAGCGAATATTCATCTACAACAAGTGCCACATCGAACCGAGATGCCTGACCGTACCCGTTCTGATATGCCTGATACAGATTCGACAGCTTTCCGAGGTTTTCCCATATTGCCGAATCATCCAGCCATCCCCTCGCCCATAAATCCATTGCCCACAAGCCGTTGCCGTGGATAATGGTATCGCCCAGCTCTCGCTTATGCACTTCAATAATGTCACTCAGGCTTCTTATGGGAGTTAAAAAAGTATCTTCATACGGCTCATCGGTGTGATTGATAAATGTCCGCTCATCACTTTCCTGAAACCATATTTTTCCGTTTCGCTGAATTGAGTCAACCGTTGACATATATGCGCCCGTAGCACCCACAGGTGAATTCGGAGCGTATGAACTGACGTTACGGTCTCTGTAACTGATTGGCCCTGCAAAGCCGTCGATATTTTTGTCAGACAGCAGCCAATTCAGATTATGGTGTCCTGAAAGAGAGCTGTACAGTTCAAACTGATAACCGTAGAAAGAAATTACGATAGCGCGGTTTTCTGTCCGCTCTTTGATAATACGCGCAAGATTCGAAATGCGCGCTGTCGTAAGGTCACAGATATACTGATGATAATCAACATATTTCTGCGTTTTTGTTCCGTAAAAGAGAATATCTTTATACAGCTTGCTGTTGTCATAAATGTTGCCGGGGAGATTATTCGGAATAGTCACTGTGGAAAGCTTCACGAAAGAATTCCCCCACGCTTTCTGCAAATCCCTGTCTGTCGGATATTTCACTTTCAGCCACTGGGCAAATTTTTCATTGTTTGCGTTTGAAAAGTCCTGTCCGTTTTCACGGTACAGATACTGAAACCATTCATTATTTTCAAGATGATATCCGATAATATGCTTCGACAGCTCACCGTTGGAGCTGACATAATCGACCAGATGAGCAAGCCTTCTGCTTGATTCTTCATTGAATAAATCTGACGCCATTGATACAACACCGGATTTTATGCTTTTATCTTTATACTGTATTATTTCGCTTTCGGGTATGGAGCCTGTATCGGGCATTGTCACCTTGACACGAAGCAGGATTTTTGCGTCCGGGTCCCCCTCTGTAATACTCTTAACGCTCTCGTGAAGATGAGAGTATAACTGTCTGTATTCCGCCTCGCTGATGCTGTCAAGGTCGGCATAATAATTGATATTTTCAATAATGGAGTGAAGATGTATTCCCGCATCAGCGGCAAATCCTGCCTGACTTGTTGTGACACCGTTGGGATTCGGGAAATCCGTATTGCCGAAAAAGAGGACGGGAGATGTAAGCTGACCGTTGATTGAAAGCCGTGATAATCCGTTAACCGAGATAACCTCTGATTCCGGCATATCCGCCGCAAAAACAGGCTTCGGTGTGTCAATCGCAACACTTTCATTTTCAGCGAATTCTGCTGTTACAGCAACCGCCTCTTTGCAGGTGTATTTCACCTTGTTGTTTGCGCACGGAAGAATTGAAAAAATAAAGGCAAGAATGCCAGCAAAAAAACTTTTAAACATATATCATATCCTCCTGCTTTTTTCACAATAATATCACAAAAGATTCAAAAACTTATTAAAACTTAATTTAAGATTATTTTAACACATTATAACAATAATCACAAGAGCTAACAATAAAGGATAAACTCATTATTCTTCGTGTAGTATAAATATCATCGTTCTTAACTGCATCAAGATATGACTGGTCAGTTTTCTGAATCTTGTTGGCATATTCAGATGAAGGTGATACAGTATTTGAGAAGTTTGACCGACTCCCGCTTTGAGCGTATGGGCTAGGGCATTTTGCATCAGCAGAGTTTCGGCAAACTTCTTTTTTTGATAGTATAGTACTTTGCTTTCTTTCTCAAAAAGTCTGATTTACAAAGTTTCTAGATATTAAATAAATTTATAACCCTCTTCCCCAGCTTCAATGCCAGCTGTTCAAATTCATATGCGCCGGAAGAAGGGTGGGTTGTGTAGGTTATGACTGTGTCGGCCTGTCTGAGCATCCATTTGTTACGCCAGGAAATCGCAAAGCGTTTAGGCACAGATTCTATTCCCTCAGGATAAATGGTGTTTGTAAGGTTGCCGTGTTCCCTTCTGTCCTCAGGCAGATAAGCCAAAACTACAG
>JAZRNR010000017.1:0-7043 GCA_045648305.1 Acutalibacteraceae bacterium | reverse complement strand
ACTTCATATTAACTTAAACTCAGGGAGGTTTCGGAATGACAAAAGAAATCGCAAGACAGAAAGCAAAAGAATTAGTTGCAAAAATGACAGTTGATGAAAAAATTTCTCAGCTTCTTTATAATGCTCCTGCAATCGAAAGACTCGGCATCAGCGAATACAACTGGTGGAACGAAGGTTCACACGGCGTTGCACGTTCAGGAACAGCAACTGTTTTCCCTCACGCAATCGCTATGGCTGCAACATTCGACCCCGAGCTTGTTAACACAATCGCAGATGTCATCTCAACAGAAGGTCGTGTAAAATACAACCAGCACGTTAAGTATAACGACTTTGATATTTTCAAAGGTATCACATATTGGGCTCCAAATATCAATATCTTCCGTGACCCGCGTTGGGGCAGAGGTCAGGAAACATTCGGTGAGGACCCGTATCTTACAGCTGAACTTGGTGTTTCTTTTGTAAAGGGTATCCAGGGCGAAGGCGAATTTTACAAAGCAACCGCTTGCTCAAAGCACTATGCTGTTCATTCAGGCCCCGAAAAAGACCGTCACGGTTTTGATGCTATCGCTTCAATGCACGATATGTACGAAACATATCTTCCTGCTTTTGAAAAGACAGTTAAAGCAGGTGTTGCAGGTGTTATGGGTGCATACAACCGTACAAACGGACATCCCTGCTGTGCACACCCCTACCTTATGCAGGAAGTTCTCCGTAAAAACTGGAACTTTGACGGATACTTTGTTTCTGACTGCGGTGCGCTCAACGACATTTATGAGCATCACAAGTACGTAAACACAAAGGCAGAAGCTGCAGCAGTTTCACTTAAGAATTCCTGCGACCTTAACTGCGGTGAGATTTATCAGCACCTTATTGACGCTTACGAAGAAGACCTTGTTACGGAAGAAGATATCACAGCAGCAGCTGAAAGACTTTATACAATCCGTTTCCTTCTTGGTGAATTTGAAGAAACAAGACCGTATTCTGACATCAGCTACGATAAGCTCGACTGTAAAGAACACAGAGAGCTCAACCTCAAGGCTGCTCAGGAAAGTATCGTTCTTCTTCACAATAAGGATAACTTCCTTCCTCTTGACAAGAACATACAGAAGAAGATTGCTGTCGTAGGTCCGAACTCAATGTCTGTTACAGCACTCGAAGGCAACTACAACGCTTACGCTTCAGAATATATTACAGTTGCAGACGGTATGCGCCGTGTATTCAAGGATTCTCACATCACCGTTGAAAAAGGCACAAACTACTGCATTGAAAGACAGAACGATTGGGGTGGATTCGGCAACCTCATCAGCGACGGTGTTGCAGCAGCAGCACAGGCTGATATCACCGTTCTTGCACTTGGCCTTGACTGCTCAATCGAGGGCGAAGACACAGGCTTTGATAACGATTACACAGCTTGTGGTGACAAGAAGTTTGTTACTCTTCCCGCAACTCAGCAGAAACTTGCCGAAGCAGTTTGTGACGAATGTGAAAACGTTATTGTTGTTATTATGTGTGGCAGCTCAGTTGACGTTGGCGAAAAGGTAAGAAGCAAAGCAAAGGCAATCCTTCACGCCTGGTATCCCGGTTCAACAGGCGGACTTGCAATTGCAAATCTCCTTGCAGGTGAATTTTCACCCTGCGGTAAGTTGCCGGTTACAATCTATGACGAAAAGCACGACCTCCCCAGCTTCCTCGATTACGGAATGCAGGGTAAGACATACCGTTACATCAAGGGCGATGCACTTTATCCCTTCGGCTTCGGTCTTTCATACACAAGCTTTGCTTACAGCAACGCAAAGGTTCTTGAAAACACAGAAGACAGCGTTAAGGTAAGCGTTGACATCACAAACACAGGCGACCGTAAGGGTATTGAAAAAGCTCAGGTTTATGCAAAGTTTACCGACAGCAGAACATACACTCCGCACTTCCAGCTTTGCGGCATTGCAAAGGCAGAGCTCGATAAGAACGAAACAACAACAGTAACATTCGATATCGACACTTACTGGCTCAAGGCCGTCAACGAAAACGGTGAAAGAATCACTCCTGACGGAGAGCTCAAGCTCTATGTCGGCGGACATCAGCCCGACGCAGTCAGCAACAAGCTCCTCGGTTACGAATGCATTGAAATCAACCTCAAATAACCGGAGAAGTTTGAGTCGTCAAAAAACTTATATATACAAAAAACCAGGAAGCGAAAAACGCTTCCTGGTTTAATTTTACTGTAACGGGAAGAGGGAAAATTTGCCGATGCTGGGTTTAAGAAGTACAGTCATCATATGTGCAAGTTCTTGCGCTGACATACGGTTTTGAGCGTTAAGCCAATTCCATACGACGGTTGTCATTCCTGCAGCCGCAAACTGTATGCAGTATTTTAAAGCTTCACTTGACTGCTCTGATGATGTATCGATAAAACGGTCAATAAGAGATGCAAAGCTTTCGCCAACGCTGAAGCCGCTGTTATCGCCAAGAATAACAAGGATGGTATCCTTGTGAGTATCAACATAAGTCAGAGCTTCACAGAGAATTTCTTCCAGCCAGACAATGCTTGTCTGATGTTTAGCAACAATCTGAGCAATTTCATGACTGACATCATTAAGAATCTCGTTGAAAAGCTCATACTGAGAATCATAGTGATGGTAAAATGTGCTGCGGTTGATATCTGCTGTTTCACAGATTCTCTTAATGCTTATTTCGTGAATTGGTCTGTCCTTCATAAGTTCAATAAGGCTTTGCTTAAGGAGCTCACGTGTCATTTTTGCACGTCTGTCAAGTGACTTTACAGGCATTTTACATCCCTCCGAAAAATTATAGGCTTATTTTACCACAAAACCATACAAAAAGTCAACACTGTGTATGATAAATATATTTGTGGCGATTAATTCTCAATGTGAATAAAAAAGCACAGTGTGTCAATTCTGACACACTGTGCTTTTTTTGTTTAAATTAAATCCCAGATTGATTTCTTTTCTGTTGAAATCTGGAGGATTGTAAGAGCATCTACAGAGTTTACTTTACCGTCTCCGTTGACATCAGCTGCTGCAAAAGCATCACCTTTAAGTGTAATTTTTTCTACACTATGCTGAAGAACACTTAATGCATCTAATGAGTTGATTTTTCCGTCTGCATTAATGTCTGCCAAACGCGGTCCGCCTCCGACATAAACATAAATTGTTTCGTTGTAAAGCTTATTGTCGCTGTAAATGTTAAGCTTTGTATATCCGGGTTTAAGAGCTGTAACAGTCTTTCCGTCAAAGCTGATTATGCTTTCATCAAATTCATAATTGAGGTTAAAATCCTTCGGCAGATAAGGTGCTGCTGTAATTTCAACTTCAAAGCTTTCTCCGCTGTCAATTCTGATTTCGGAAACATTTGCTTTAATTTCAAAGGTTTCGAAGTCGATTCCTTTTTCCTTTGCAAATTCTTCTGCAACAGAACCTGGGTAACAGATGATTTTACCCTCAAATCCGTCAAAAGCATCGTCTGCAATTTCTGTTATATTTTCGGGGATTTCAGCTGTTTCTGTATCTGCAAGGAATTTAACGATCTTCGTTCCCTCAATCTTGAACGGATCAAGGAACTTCGGTGCAATAACCGTCATCGTTTCCTGTGAATTGAGATAAAGAGTATACGCTTTATTGTCATTAATGTCTATGTCCGCTGACCAGATTCGGAAGCTTTCTGCAGTTGTCGGTGTCATTTCAATCTTTGTTTCACCGCAGACAAGTTCAAGCTTTTCTACATCAGCCGAAGTTGTGATTTCAACATTTACGGTTTCTTTATAGCTTTCCTCAGGATAATCGATATCAAAAATTCGATTTGTTTCATCAGTATATTCGCGTATAAAAACTTCGATATTGCCGTAATCAAGGCTGCTGTTACCATAAGAATAACGGAACAACAGAGTGTGTTTTCCCGGTGTTTTTAGTTCGGGCACAATTGTTGCAGTTGAGCCATTATCCTTCATCGTAAACTTAACGGCAACACCGTTTTCGTAAAGAGCAAAGGTTTTAACACCCTCATCTTTGAATACTCTCATTTTATAGGAGGAACCTTCATTGATCCAATCAACACAGCGGACACTATTAAGTGTTTTTGCTTCATTTGCAATTTCCGAAGCCAGTATTACAAACAAATCTCCTTTTGAACCGTCACTATAAATGGCTTTGATTGCAAATTTATGGTTCTGATCATTCGGAATAAGATGCTTAATTGTAGATACCGTATAATCACCTACAACCTTTTTATAAAGATAGGCATTAGAAGTCGAAGAATAAGTTGTTGTAGTGTTGTTATGATCAGGGTTGACAAATACAATCTTGTTTGGATTTCCTTTAGAAACAACAACCAGACTGCTTCTTGCATTAATTCTGAAAATTCCGTCTGCTGCGCAGGCAATAACACCTGTTTTTTCAGCGTTGTCTTCAGCAAAAGACGCCATAAGCGAACTAAGTTTATTAAAGTTTGTAACCTTCTCTTTTGCTGAATCACTCAGCGCATCATAAGCAACCTGTGCTTCAAAAATCTCCTGGATAAAACGGTTGCCTGTATTTTCTTTCGGCAACTTCTTTATCATATTGATAACATCTTTGTGATTCTCTCTCGGATTTACCTGAATTTCAAATTCTGTTGAAGCGTTGCCGTATCGAAGAACAACAAAGGTTTTTCCAATCTCTTCAGTTACTGTATCATAAGAGAAGAATTGTTCTCCGATAGAATCTTTTACATACGTGTAAGCAAGCTGAGGCTTAACTTTTTCTTCTCTTCCATCACTATACCTTGCGGTAAGTTCAATATCGCTCAGATCAAGTTTCTCACCTGCATCATAGTTGAGTTTTGTGATATCTGATGAAACAAAAAGGTTAACTATTTCTTTTTCGGTTATGTAATATGAGCCAAAAATTACATCGGAATTTTCATCGTAACAAACAGCTGTTATGACTGCACCTTCCTTGATTTTCGGAAGAGTAAATTCAGTAACCGAGCCTGACGGTATAAACTCTCCGCAGTATTTTCCGTCAGCAAAAACTTTTACGAAAGACGGTACAGTTATGTCGAACTCAACATTCAACGAATTTTTTTCTTGATCAAAAGAAAGCGAAAGCTCTTCCGAATTAACGCACTCCATATTTGTAATATGGCTTGCCATAGAAGCGTAAGCGGAAGGCATATTTGTCAAGACAGAATCTAACCAATTGATTTTTGCCTGCAACCTGAGTTTCAAATCAAGCGAATTTTCTTCTGCCGTAATATCGTTGTACCAAAGGTAATCGTTGTGCTTAGCAGAACTTGAAAGTAAATCCATTGCCGAATCAATGTCGCCACCGTCTTTTACAAGGTCATAGATTGCTGTGTATCTGTATTCAAAGTAAGTTTCTCTTAACTCCTGAAGGAAAACAGGATCTGAAAGAAGTCTTTTAAGCCAGGACACATTAAGGGAAGTCCATTTGTGGGTTGTTGCGGGAGTAGTATAATCCATGTCCCAGACAGGGCCGTAAACGAGTTTCCCGTCAACTTCCTTGCTAAGCCAGGTGCTTGTGCGGCCGAAGTCACAGTTTTCAAACAATTCGTTGACGAGCACACCCTTAGCAAAGGATTCAATATCGATGAAATCGGTATATCTCATTGTTTCACCGTTGTATTCAGTACAGAAATCTTCTGCGAATAAAGCGTTCTCAAAAGCCTGATAATAACCCTGAATGGAATTCAGCATACCTTCGCTCAGAACTTCGGGTGTATCAACACAGATATGCGAACCATTTGGGGTTATGAAGGTATATTCATCAGCCTTTCGTACAATTTCAAGAAGATATCCGCCGTTGATATCGGGTACATCGATATAATCAGAAACCGTATATACAACACCGTTATATTCAACTGTGTCGCTTGTAGTCCAGCTCATATCCTCAGCCATAATATCGATAAGCTCATCGCGCTGGTCTTTTGTCATTGTTGCTTTATTTGCGTCGTAAATCGCCTTCGCTGCATCTTCAGCAAGGTCTTCCCAGTTAGTTATGTCAACACGGTTATCGTCAACTCTTATATGCTCGCAAAGCTGATAGTTGCCGACAACTTTACCATTAAATACAAGATCAACCCAGACGATTTTTTGATATTCCAAGCCCATATCACCTGCGAGGTTGTATGAAAGATGGTTTCTCAAAAGACTTGTGTCAAACGGATTTGAAAGAAGAACCCAATGCTTGCTTTTGCCCATTCCGAAAAGGTCAGCCTTTGAATCAAGCTTGAGACGGTAAGGTTTTTTCAGTGCATTCCACGTTGAATTACCGCGTCCACGGATCTGGGTTTTGCCTTCGTAAAGAACCTTATCGGAATTATATTCCGGATTGCCCTGAAATTTTATATCGGCATCGATGTACTCTTCTTTTGAAACAACTTCCTGTCTTCCTTCTGTTTCAATATATACAACAGGAAGCTTGCTCACAAACATATTCGCTGATCCGACTGTGTTACCCTTAACGTCGAAGACTTCAACACCTATCATCGACTGCATATCGCATTCAATTGGAGTGTATGTATCTCCGTCGTTTTCAATTCTTATTCCGTCGATGTACCAACGGTAGATAAATTTTCTACCCTCTGAGTCAGGTACTTCAACCTTGATAGGCACACCGATTTCGGCAAAGTCAGCGTCAAATGACACTTCGCCAAAAGCCTTATCAACAGTTACAAACGTGTAATTTCCTGCAAGGGCAGAAAAACCCGAAGCGGAAACAACCATAATTACGCAAAGTAATACGGCAAGAAATTTTTTCATAAAACATACCTCCCGATTTTGATATAAAAACATTATACCTTTTTTAAAAAATAAAGTCAAATTTTCCCATAGACAGATTTCTTTCGGGAATTGCAGAAAATGACAAATAAAACACGCAGAAGTTGCCTTATAACCTTGACCTGAAGCAAAAAAATTGATATTATATCTATACTTTGATTAGCAACAAGCTATAAGGTTTTGGAATGAATATTTCCACCTCGGCTTCGTTAAAAATCTTTGAAATAGCCTCACGAATGTGCGTGATATGTGG
>JAZRNR010000016.1:0-15373 GCA_045648305.1 Acutalibacteraceae bacterium | reverse complement strand
AATCGGAATTATAACATCAAACACATTCCTTACAAAATGCGACAGCTTTACAGGCCAGGTTCTTATAAGCATTCTTTCGTGAGGATTCGGTGAAATATTCTGAGTACACTGTTCAATAACGTTATCAAACGGGAACATATCGTAAATCATAAACAGAAGATATGCCATCCACATTCTGTCTTCAACAAGCTTTACATTATATATCGGAAGCCAACCGATAAGAATTATCATTACAGATTTCTGGAAAAAGTTCGAGAACAGCACATATTTATATCTGCCGTATTTCGGAACAAGCTTCTTTCTCCAAAGAATATTACGCAGTCCCCCGTATGCATTAGCAAACAGCTGTATGCCGAAAATTTTAAGGAAGCTTCTTGCACTTACACCGTTAATTCCGTTAAGCACTTTAACTAACGGCAACGGAAGAAATGCAGAAGAGTCAAACAGTATCATACAAAGTCCGAGGAGTGAAACTATACCGTAAAAAGTAAGCAGTTTTCTTTCCGTTTTCTTTTCAAGGATACCGAGATTGTCATTAACGAACCAATTAAGAACATTCCACAGATAGGTCAGCGGAAGTCCGATAAGAGTGATAACAGAAAAAGCAAGGTACGGCAGCTTATAATGGTACATTATAAGGAAGCACGACGCGCTGAAGCCAAGATATTCAAGAGGAGCTTTGATGCTGTAATTCATTCCGACACCAAAGAAAACTGTCATATATTCTTTGAACGGAACGTAATTGCCTTTTGCTCTGTCCGGCTCATTCCAATGATTTTTTATGTTCTGAAAAGCAGCTTTTGCTTTGCCGTCAGCCATCAGTTTTCACTCCTTTCCTGTCCGTAAACAGCTTCTACATCTTTAAGGGAACTCGGGCTCTTTTTCGGAAGCCAGTTTTCACCGGTTTCAACTGAGTCTTCGTTTTTTGCACCGAGATATATTTTTTCGCATCCCAGGTCACCGTAAAATGCATGATGTCCGATAAACTCTACGCTTTCAGGCACATAAATATACGTAACCTTTTCGCAGTATGAAAAACCATCAGAACCGATTGATTTTACTCCGTCAGGAATGGTGATTTTTTCAAAACCCTTACATTTGAAGAATGCAAGACTTCCGATTTCCTTCACTGATGAAGGAATATCAACATACCGCAGAGCCTCGCAGTCGCTGAAGCACGATTCTTCAATTTTTGTAACTGATTCGGGTATTACATAAAAAGCTTGCTTTGCAAACTGTTTTTCATATTCTTCGATTTCGACTGTTGTTTCATCACCGTATTTTTTTGAAAACTCAGCAAGAAACAATTCAACGGTCGCGTCACCTGCAGGAGCGGTGATTCCCGCTTCAAGTGCAGCTCTGTACTGGTGGTTCCTCATAGGATGAAGGATAATTTCTTTCATATCCTTTGTATACAAAACACCATCCACGGAAACATAATTCGGATTTTCAGGGTCAACGATTACCGCCATAAGGTTTTTGGTATAGTAAAAACAATGCGGCTGAAGTTCCGAAACATCTTTGCCGATAAAAATAAAACGCACATATTCGTTACAACTCATAGAAAATTCACGAACTTTGGTAACCGGTTTTGTCGGGTCAGAAACACCTTTCTCGTCCCTGACATAATCGATATGCAGCGTTACGTCATCTTCCTTACCGACAAACTGCTGAAGAGTATATCCGCTATCGTTTTCTTCGTATGTATACATATCAGAGCTGATTGAATAAAAGCTGAAATACAAAGAGAGTCCAACGAAAAAAGTTATTATAACTATAAAAAGAGCCTTAAAAAGCGTATTTTTTTTGCCCTTCATTTTCAAATCCGGCTTTTTGTAAAAAAGCGGATCATAAAGCAATTCTGTTTTGCTGATTTCAACCTTGTCAGCCATTAAATTTATCCTCCCTTTGTATGTTTTCTTTTCTTGCAAATTTCTTTTCAAACAAAAACATAATTTTTTTGATATTATATCATACTTATATGTCAATTTGCAACAATAGCTTTAACATATTGTATTTTTTTTAAACAACTTAAACATATTCATGCTAATGTAAAAAGATAACAAACGCTATTGCATATTTTGACTTCTCTTTTATTATCTATGGGTTTGAGTGGTTGCAAAAAATTGTACAAATCAAGAAAGTAACACTCGAAAACCGTTGATTTTTTCTTTTGCGATGATATAATTATTTTATTGATTTAAGTAATTTCCCTGATACGATTCATATCCCGGAAGGAGAAAGACTATGAACAAATTTTTCAAGAAAACTCTTTGTATCGTTCTCACATTAATAATGGTTACCGCTGTAACGGTAACAGGCTTTGCGACAGATACGGACTCCGTGCTGAAATTCGACGAAAACGGTGATTTTACCATTCTTCATTTAACAGACTGGCATACCGTTTATCCGATGCCTGAAATTCACAAGCAATATGCAAAAGAAGCACTCGCCGCGTCTGACCCTGACCTCGTTGTTCTGGGTGGTGACATGAGCGAGGCGTCAACAGAAGATTATCCTGCTGCTGTTAAGGAAATCTGCGACTTGTTCATTGAGGCAGAAACTCCGTTTGTAATAACCTTCGGTAACCACGATTACCTTCACGACATTGCAATTGATGATATGTTCGCTCTTTACAAGCAATACGGCGGTGAATACTGTCTTAGCGAGGACGAAAATCCTGAGCTCTTCGGTTGCGCCACCTGCAGTCTTTCTGTATATTCTAACGATGAAAGTCGTGTAGCATATGAAATCTACTGTTTCGATTCAGGCTGCGAGGTTGAGGGCAAGGGGTACGAGTCTGTACATCCCGATCAGATCGAATGGTATCAGAGTAAGGCTGAAGAACTGAAAAACGCAAACGGCGGCGAATATGTTCCCTCTGTTGTTTTCCAGCACATCATCGTACAGGAAATTTATGATAAGCTCTTCCCCGTTGCAAAGGAAAACGATACCAAAAATGTGGAAGCTTTTGACGGCATAGCTTACAAAATGAAGGCTATTCCCAATCTTTCAAATATCAAAGACGGCTATCTTATGGAAAAGCCCTGCCCGGGATATTACAACTACGGTCAGCTTGATTCTATGAGTAAAAACGGTGATGTCAGAGCAATGTTCTTCGGTCACGACCATTCCAACAGCTTTACCGTCGGGATTGACGGTGTGGATATTGTCAACACACCGAGCGTTAAGCCTCACTCGACTTTAAAAATCATCAACTGGGGTGGCAGAGTTATCACCCTTCACGAAGACGGAACATATGAAAGCGAAGTTTTGGAAGGATACAAACTCGCTGGTGAAAAAGGCTCTGACATTATCGATGTCGGCGGTGTCTCCCGGTTCGAAATTATCTTCACAAAGATCTGGAAAGCATTTATAAAGGTTTCTCTTGTCTTCTGGAATTTTGCGACAAAGGTTTTCTATAACTTTTAAGTGGTGATTTTTATGTATAATTTTAATTTTGATGTTGTTTGTAAAAATGATAAATGTGATGTTACATTAAATAAATCAATTGAAAACGATATTTTGTTTATTGACGTAAAAATGGAACAGGAAGAAATTGCAGTGCCCGAGCAGTTTTCCATCAGGTGGAAAATCAGTGCTACTGATTGTTGCGGTGTATGGAATTCCTTTGCACGTAATCATACAATCCGCCCCGACTGGTCAGGGGTTGAAGCAATTTCAAGACTTGCTTCGGGTATGCCCATTCAGCAGATAACAACCTTTGACTCAAAGAATAAAATCTGTGTTTCACTCTCAGATGTTGATACACCGTCAAAAGTTTCAATGGGTTACTGCGAAGAAACCGCTGAAATTCTTTGTGAAGTAATGTTTTTCACTCTGCCCACAAATGCGGTAAAAAATTATTCTGCAAAACTCAGAATTGACATGAGGAACATCCCCTTCTATGACAGCATTTATGAAACTGTTTCCTGGTGGGAAAATGAATGCGGTTACAAATCTGCATTTGTTCCCGAAAGTGCAAGACTGCCTATGGATTCTCTTTGGTACAGCTTTCATCAGAATCTTAAAAAGGAAGAGATTTTAGAAGAATGCCGTCTTTCAAAAGAGCTTGGTATGGAAACCGTCATAATCGACGACGGCTGGCAGACCGATGATAACAACCGCGGTTATGCTTATTGCGGTGATTGGTCTGTATGCGAAAGCAAAATGGGCGATATGGCGACCCTCATTGACGAAATTCATAAAATCGGTCAGAAAGTAATACTTTGGTATTCGGTCCCCTTCGTCGGTCTGTATTCTCAGAAATATGAAGAGTTCAAAGACTACTTCCTTGATAAATCAGGTAATGAAAAGGATTTCTGGGCTCTTGACCCGAGATATAAAAAGGTCAGAGAATACCTTTGCGGCGTTTATAAAAATGCCGTTACCGAGTGGAAGCTTGACGGACTTAAGCTTGATTTTATTGACAGCTTTGTTTTAAAGGGTAAATCGTTGGAGTACGATGGAAAACGTGATTTTCAGTCGCTTGAAGATGCAATTCACGCTCTTATGTCCGAAATCAAGGCTGAGCTTACAGCAATAAACAGCGATATTTTAATCGAGTTCCGTCAGTCATACATAGGTCCTTCTATCAGAAAATACGGCAATATGCTCAGAGTCGGAGATTGCCCGGGCGACATATTGGCAAACCGCAGTCAGATAGTAAACTTAAGATTAACTTCAGGCAAAACCGCTGTTCATTCAGATATGATAATGTGGAATGAAAAAGACAGCGTAGAAAACGCTGCCCTTCAGTTTGCTAATGTTATTTTTTCTGTTCCGCAGATTTCAATGCTTATAAAGGATTTACCGCAAGAGCATATTGAAATGCTGAAATTTTATATCTCATTCTGGAAGGAATACAGAAATGTACTCCTTGACGGCAAGTTAACCGCCAAAAAACCTGAAAACGACTTTTCGCAGGCACAGGCAACACTTGATAACACAACAGTTATTGCAATTTATACCAATAATGTTGTTGACGCAAAAAGTGATGTCACCGTAATTGTGAATGCTTCGGGATTTGATTCTGTTATCGTTAAAAATGCAATCAACAAAGAATTTACCGTTAAGAGCTGTAAGGGTGAAATCACAGACAGCGGTATAGTAACAGATTCTTTGCAAGAAATTCCCGTAACTAAAGGCGGAGTTTTGATTTTAAAAAAATAACTTACCGAATCCTTTTTTTACTGCCTTCATTTGTTGAAGGCAGTTTTTGTTTTCCGTCAGATTGAAATTCGTTCAGAAAGTATGATATAATCAATCCGACAAGCAAGAATTTGCGGGGGTGTTAAATATGATTGAAAAGTTTGAAGTGTATACTGACGTTCTCGTTCTCGGAAGCGGTCCTTCAGGATTTGCGGCAGCATACAGTGCTGCAAAAAACGGTGCTAAGGTAATCCTTGTTGAGCAAAGCGGAGATGTTGGCGGAATTTCAACATCAGGACTTATGAGCCATTGGACAGGCAGCTGCGGAAGCCCATTGTATTATGAAATTCTGAAAAGAACAGCAAAGAACAACGAAGGTGAATTCAAAAACGAAATCACCAATCTTATTGACCCCGAAAAGCTGAAAACACTCTATCTTGAAATGCTTTGTGAAGTTGGTTGCAAGGTTATGCTTTACACTTTTGCTGAAGATGCAATCTGTGACGGAGATAAAATCCTCGGTGCTACCGTAATCAACAAGTCAGGCAAAACAGATATTTTTGCAAAAATCACTATCGATGCCACGGGCGACGGTGATATTGCCGCAAGAGCAGGAGCAGAATTTGTTCTTGGCAGAGAAAGCGACAATAAGATGCAACCCGCAACACTTATGTTCAAGGTCGGCGGTGTTGATTATGACCGTGCTGTGTTTTTAGGCTCATTTGAATCAACATACGACACACCAAACGGTGAACTTCAGGCACTTGCAAAAGAACATATACCTTATCCTGCAGGTCATATTCTCACTTACGAATCCACCTTGCCGGGTGTGGTAACATGTAATATGACAAATGCAATAGATATTGACGGCACCAATGCAGATGACCTGACACGTGCTACGCTTACATGCCGTATACAGATGGATGACATTGTCAGATATCTTCGTGAATTTGTTCCCGGTTATGAAAAATGCTATGTTATCAGCTCTGCGTCGCTTATGGGAATACGCGAAACAAGACATTTCAAAGGAAAATACACTTTGAATGAGCAGGATATTCTTGAAGCAAAAGTCTTTGATGACTATGTTGTAAAAGATGCTTATTTCAATTTTGATGTGCATAATATTACCGGTGCAGGTCTTGACAAAACAGGTGTACAGAAGCATTTCACCCAACAGAATGGTTATACAATACCCTACCGTTGCCTTCTTCCTGAAGTTAAAGAAAATCTTTTGCTTTGTGGAAGAAACATTTCGGGTACACATATGGCACATTCAAATTTCAGGGTAATGCCTATCTGTATCGGAATCGGTGAAGCGGCAGGTGTTGCAGCGTATATCTCCGTTTCGGAAAACCGTAGCCTTAATGACATCAACGCAAAAGAAATAAGAGAAATTATCGAGATATAAAAATGACGATATGACAGCAAAAACGGAAGTGTCTGAACAGGCACTTCCGTTTTTTTGATGATTTATGTTTTTGAAATGAGCATTTCAAAAATTTCAGAAAACAAACATAAATCTTCCGCCCGGAGCAACGTCACCGTATTTATAAAAATCCATAATATCTCCGTCGTTCTGCATATTGTCAGAAAGCTTGAAATTAAAATGAACTTCTGCTCCTTTGCTGAGTCCGAGTGTTTTCCTCGGTACCGCTAACTCCATAACGTTTCCGTTAACGGTATACTGTGCCATTCCCGTTTTTTCGAAGTTCCATCCGCCTGTTGAACGCTCAACATTTACTGTGCTTTCAGTTGCATTTTCGCGGTTGATTATGTATTCAAAGCCTTCCCAATGTCCTTTTTCACCCGTAGAATCCGTATCCAGGAGAATTCTCATCCACGCAGGGTCATTGTAAGAGGTAATCGGATCAACTGTTTCAATTCTGAAGTAAACATTCTGATGATCATATGTCACCTTGACACTTCTGAAATCGTTGCGCATAGTGTCGCTTTCATAATGAAGTCCGCGCCAACCGTCAGCATCACGTTTCTTTGTGCTGCCTGTATAGTGGAAGTATTCATTCTCCACCCATTGCCACTGTTTATCTGAGCCAAAGATATTTATCGTTTGCCCGCCATCAGTTTTCATCGGTTCTGTGACACCCTTAAATCTGCGGATGTTTGCACAGAGCTGATAGTAATAATGATCCTTGAGTATACCTGCAGCTGGTTCAATATCACGGCTGTATTCATCGCTGAACTGATCGGGGAACGCATTTTTCGTTCCCTGCCACTCTTTCCATCTGCCTGCAATCCATTCGTTCCAACCTGTCACGAATATAAAATCAGGGTCACATGAAATTGCGTAATCCCACTGCTGTTGGAAATTAAGACCGTATAGCATACTGTTCTCAACTGAAGAATCAACAGTTACGGTTTCATCTCCCTTTTTGAAGCTGTATGAATAATTGCCGTGAGTAAAGCTTCTGCCCTGAACGTTTTTTCCGCTGTTCATCGCTACAAGCTCGCCGTCTGCAGCATTCTGTGCAACAGAAACACACATCTCTTCAACATCTCCGAAAAGTGATGTGCCGAACTTTGTCTGAGTATAGTCGCTGCACCATCCCCATGTCTGTTTAGTTATCGGATAGTTGCTGTCGAAATACGTCGGATTGTTTTTCCTGAAAGTGAAGAAATCAAGAATTTCTTTGTCGTAACTGTCATGCTTATCAAGCGAATCCTTATGTGCCATTATAAGCGGCTTATCATTCCACATAAACCAAAGGTGCTGGTATCTCCCCTTTGAATAAATTCTCTCGTAGAGATTATGAAGAGATATTTTTGAATTTTCATCCGAGGTAAAAGGAAGCATAAATGCAATCTGAGGAACATTCACACCGTCTTTGATTGCTTCGTCAAAAACTTTGAAAAGAACCTCGTAAGCTGAATCCCAGGTATCTGTACCGTTAGTGCAATCGAATATAATTACGTCAACGCCTGCATCGGCAATCATTTCAGCGTGTTTTCTTACAACATACTCATCAAGATTCTGATAGTAACCGTAAAGCGGCTCATTCCAATAATACGGTTTGCCGTCAGGTCTTTCACCCCACGCAGGATGGTTATAATCGTAGAGAGCTTCGGGGTGTTCAGAAAGAATTTCGGTTGCATTTTCCGCTTCAAATCCCGAAGCAAAATTCGTATGCCATATCCAATAAAACAGTCCGACAAACTTTTCTCCGTCACGTTCGCCAACTTCTTCATAGGTCGGCAGCGTTCTGCCGAGGCCATCAACAGCCACCCAGGTATCCGGTCTGACTTCCCCGTAATAATTTCCGTTTGTATTATCCGTACCGAAAAGTCCGATGCCTATCATCGAAGGCAACATAAAAATTGTTGTGAATACGGAAAGTATCGCTTTTAATATCGCTGACATAACAAGACCTCCCACGCAAAACTGTTACAAATATTATACTTTAATTACCAACAACACATAAGTCTGAAACGCAACATATTACGCACATTCGTGCAGTTTTCTCTTTGACATACGTGCGTATGACTGCATCGAAAAGCTACCCGGCTGTACGCAATCTGTTGTGTTTCAGATGCAAAGCAGTTTTGAAAGAGGAGATGTTTGACTTGGCAAGGCAAAAATCTGCAGATATACTGACGTATTTCAAGGATTTTTAACGAAGTCGAGGCGAAAATATACCTTTCAAAACCTTATGGCTTGTTGGCAATTAAAGTATAGCTTAGTGGCTCATATTTGTCAATTTATGAATCAATCAACAAGTGTACAGTGCTTTTAAAAGTTAAACCACAAAAAACAGTACAAGATGTTGAAAATGTCCATAACTTGTGTTATACTTCATTTGATAAAATTTGATTTTGGGGTGTTTATTATGTCAAAATGGATTGATAACAAAACCGTAATTCTCACAGGTGCATCAAGCGGTATCGGTAAAATGCTCGCAGAAAGACTTATGAAAGAGCATAACTGTAAAGTAATCGGTGTTGCAAGAAGCGAAAAGAAAATGCTTGCTTTCGTTGAAGAACTCGGCGATTATGCAAAGCTTTTCTCATACAAGCTTTTTGACGTTTCAAGCTATGACAACTGGATGAGCTTCCACGATTGGCTTGTTGAAAACAACATCAAGCCCGATGTTCTTATTAACAATGCGGGTGTTCTTCCCCGTTTTGACAGACTTATGAACTATACAAAGGAAGAAATTGACGAATCAATCAATATCGACTTCTACTCAGCAGCATATTCTTCAAAAATTCTTCTTCCTCTTCTTCTTAAGAGCGAAACTCCCGCAATCATTAACGTTGCATCTTCTGCAGCTCTTATGGCTCTCGGTGGAACATCAATGTACTCTGCAAGTAAGGCAGCAGTTAAGGGCTTGACTGAAGCTATGAGAGAAGAGCTCAGAGGCGAAGCTTACATAGGTCTTGTTTGCCCCGGATTTACAAAGACAGATATTTTCAGAAACCAGGGCGAAACAAACGGTATGGATCTTATTAATATGGTTTCAACTCCTTGCCACAAGGCTGTTAACACAATCCTTAAGGGAATCCTCAGCAAGAAGTCATATATCGTTGTAGGCTTTGACGGCAATGCAATGGGCAGATTCAACCGTCTTATGCCTGTTCAGGGTTCAAGACTCTTCAGCGGCGTTATCAAGGCATTCAAGATTGACCTTTTCGCTTCAACATTCGGATACGAAAAGAAAGGTGCCAAGAAATAATTAACGGCATATCGTTTTTCTGATTTATTTTTCAATAACAAACAGGCTGTAAAAACAATTTTTTACAGCCTGTTTTCTTTATATACATCTTCTGTTTCATTAATATTGTAAAATGCACCTTCATACCTGTTACGAAGGTCTTTTTCTTTGCTTTGGTTTACCGCAAAAACCTGATTTGTTGAATAAAGGATTGCCACTTTTATGTTTTTATCAACATTTTCAATGAAATGTTTTTTCACCTGTTTGTAAAGCGGATCCCGAACTTTCAGAACATCGGGAATCTGCACCGACGACGAACAACAGAGTAAGTCGCAAAGGATTTTTTCTCTCAACACTTCTCTGTCGCATTTATCGACAAAGAAACTGTAAAGCTTCTCTGCATATTCACTCAGCCTCATCTTGTTTCCGTTCACAGCATTTCCGAATTCGTTGAAAACATCAAACGGAGAAATCCCGACTTCATCCGTGAGATAATCAAGAGTAAACAAAAACCTACCGCTGTTATAGAGCCTGTCGACGGCATCCTCACAGTTTTTAAGCATTTTTATCTCATCAGCAGAAAGCCACGGAGTTGATATAACCTCATACGGAGGTTCGGCATTGAACGTACAAGGATATTTTTCTTTGTTTTCGCGCATATCAGCACCGTGAAGAAGCTTTAAAAATCCCATCTGCAGCATGTGTGCCTTAAGTGAATAGCCGATATTGAAGCTGTTCCTGAAGCTTTCAAGATTTTCGCCCGTAAGTCCTGCGATAAGGTCAATATGTATATGCATATTATTGAAGCTTATAAGCTTTTCTATATTTTCAACAAGCTTCTTTGTGTTAGTTCTTCTGTTAATGAGTTTCAATGTTTCTTCATTGAAGGACTGCATTCCTATTTCAAGCTGAACTGATCCGTAAGGCATTGATGCCAAAATTTCAAGCGTGCTTTCCTTTAAAATATCACCCGCAATTTCAAAATGGAAGCAAACATTATTCGGAATTTCTTTGCCGTAATTCTCTTTGATAAAAAGCAGAATTTCGTTTGCTCTTTCCGCATTTGCATTGAATGTGCGGTCAACGAATTTTACTGTCTGTGTACCGCTTTGTGAAAGTCTGATTATGTCCGCTTTAACCCTCTGCATATCAAAAAATCGAAGCGGTGAACATCGTCCCGAAAGACAGAATGCACAGCGGTAAGGGCATCCTCTTGCAGTTTCAATATACGATATTCTTCCGTTAAGATTTTCAAAAAATTCATTACTGTACGGTGACGGAGGAATATCCGTATATTCCTTTGCGGGATTGTTCAAAATCTCACCATTTTTTCTGTACGAAAGACCTGAAACCCGTGACAGTTCTCCGTTCAGATTGTCAAGAAAATCCGGGAATGTCCACTCACCTTCGCCTGAAAGAACAAAATCTGCAAAATCATACTTTTCAAGCACATCCTTCGGACGGTATTCCACTTCGGGACCGCCAAGAACGATTTTACATTCGTGGTTACTTTTTATAATCCGACAAACCTCAAGCGTTTTTGAAATATTCCATATGTAACAGGAAAAAGCAACTACATCGGGGTTTTCATTTATGATTTTTTGTGCAAATGATTCTCCGTCCCCGTTAATCGTACTTTCCATAACCAATGTATCATATGTATTTTTTGCAAATTCGCGAACACCCGCAAGCAAACACCAAGGAGAAAGCGAAGCATGGACATATTTTGAATTTAAGCAAGCAATTACAACCTTCATATTTTCTCCTTTCAGATGTTTTTTATAGAATAACACAGATTCAAGAACAAAGCAAATACCGTATAATCTTTTTATTGCTTTTTTGAAACAAAATATGTTATACTTTTTCTGTCAAATCTACAATCCGCAAGAACGGAGGCAGAATATGAAAATCGGTTTTACCTCAACGTCGTTCAGACAGATAAAAAGCATCGAAAAAGTTGTAAAAATCGCTTCAGCTTCAGGCGCAGAGTGCATCGAATGGGGCGGAGACATACACGTTAAAGATGTCCCCACAGCAAAGCGTGCCAAAAAGCTCTGTGACGATGCCGGAATAGAAATTTCTTCTTACGGAAGCTATTACCGCGTCGGAAGCAAAAAAGCTGATGAATGGAAAAATATCTGCGAAATCGCTTCTGCTATGGGTGCGAAATCAATTCGTGTCTGGCTCGGTAATTGTGACAGCGAGGTAACGGACAAAAACACCTACAAGCTTCTGGTTGAAGACGGCAAAAGCATCTGCTCTGTTGCAAAAGAATACGGACTCATCGTCTGTCCCGAATGTCACGACAAAACGTACAACAATAACACAGATGCATTTTTAAAAATTCATAACGACATCGGCTGTGATAATTTCAGGACATACTTCCAGTCGCGTTATAAGAAGAAGGATTATGACCTTGACCGCCTCCAACGCACACTGCCTTACATAGAAAGCGTTCATATTTCATATTCAGAACAGTCAAGGGAACAGTTTCCGAAGCTCAATCCGAAGTATATAGATGCATTGCTCGATAAAATCAATTCATTGAACTTTGACGGCAATATACTTGTTGAATATACGTATTTCTGCTGTTATGCAGGTTTTGCATCGTCAATGAAAAAAAGCATAGCAAAAATCAAAGCGAAAGTGGGTAACAGAAAATGAAAATAGCACTTTTCGGTACAAATCAGCTTCAGTTTTCAAAGGTTTATACACCCGAGGTTCTGAAAAAGCTTGGTGAATACGGCGAACTTTCGCAGAAAATTAATCAGAGTAATCTTGCAGAAAATGCAGAATTTCTTGCTGACTGTGAAATTGCTTTTTCAACCTGGGGAATGCCTCAGTTCACAAAGGAAGAAATTGCGAAGTATATGCCGAAGCTTAAGGCTGTTTTCTATTCGGCAGGTACAGTACAGTATTTCTCCCGTCCGTTTCTTGAAAGCGGTGTAAAAGTTTTCAGCGCGTTTGCGGCAAATGCCGTTCCCGTTGCGGAATACGTTTTCGCACAGATAACACTTGCTGCAAAGGGATACTTCCAGGCTGAAAAATACTACCATATACTTCCTCTCCGCTCGCTTGCTTTTGCCAATTCATCAACAGGTAACTTCGGTTGCAAGGTAGGACTTGTCGGACTCGGTGCAATCGGAAAAATGGTTGCCGAAAAGCTCAAGGCACTTGACGTTGAGGTTTACGCCTGCGATCCGTTTATCCCCGAAGAAACAGCGAAGGAGCTCGGTGTTACTCTTGTTGATATGGAAACTCTTTTCAGCGAGTGCGATATTATCAGCAATCATCTTGCAAATAAGCCTGAGCTTGAAAACATTTTCAACGCTAAGCTTTTCAAAAAAATGAAAAAACGTTCAACGTTCATCAATACAGGCAGAGGTGCTCAGGTTGCGGAATATCAGCTTGCCTGGTCACTCTTATGCCATCCGTCAAGAACTTTTGTTGCTGACGTTCTCAAAAAGGAGTTTTTCCCGTATATCAATCCCCTTTTCTGGTGTCCGAACGCAATTCTGACTCCGCATATCGCAGGAAGCACGGGCAAGGAACCACAGAGAATGGCTTACTATATGATGGAAGAAATGGAAAATCTTCTTGCGGACAAGCCCACAAAATACGAAGTGACTCTTGAATCACTTGAAAGAATGGCATAACAATGATTATTTTATACATTTTTCTTTCTCTGCTCGGTCTTGCCGTTATCCTGACAGCTGTTGAATTCGCGGTGCTTATTTCACAGAAATCTGCTCAGGAATCACCTGATAAGGCTGACGCGGATAAATACTCGCTCAATGTTGACGGTAAAAATTTTGAGGCTCTGTACCTTTTTCTTTCGGGCGAAAAGACAAATCCGTCTTTTACGGAGGATGAGGTTTATACACTGCTCTTAAAGCAGTCAGAATATATGCGAAAGCGTTTTGACTGTGCCGATTTCAGAGCACAAATGCTTTTCAAAATCTACAAAGACTGCGGTGATAAGCTCAGCGACAGATGCAAGGAGCTTATTAAAAAAGCTTTCCTTGATTTCAAATACTTTATGGATGAGCCGGGCGATGACAGTATGTGTTATTGGTCGGAGAATCATCATCTTCTTTTTGCTGTCAGCGAATACCTTGCAGGTCAGGAGTGGCCGAACGAAATTTTCAGCAACAACGGTATGAACGGCAAGGAGCATATGCAGAAGGCAAAAGTCAGAATTGATGCATGGATGGAACAGCGTTTCAATTTCGGATTTTCTGAATATCTCAGCAACAATTACCTTGCCGAAGATATTTCACCGATGGCAAATTACATTGCTTATTCAAAGGACGAAAAATCCGTTGAGCAGATGAAAATCATAATGGACATTCTCTGGCTTGACGTTGCTCTTAACAGCGTCAACAACCGTTTTGTTGCAGTAAGCTCAAGAATGTACGGCAACAATAAGACAGCAAATTTCATTGGCAACAGCATTCAGTCCGCAATGAATCTCCTTTGGGGTGCTGACGGTGCAGAAAGTGTTTTAAATAATCCTTACCTTTCAGAAAAAGAGAAGAAACTTATAAAACTGTCGCTTGAAAAAGAGCCGAATTACATCGTTCTCTGCTTTAACGATATTGTAAAAAAAGGCATATATACTCTTCCGCAGGCAATCAAGGATATCGCACTTTCAAAAGAAAACTTTGTTTCGAAAATGAGTTGCGGACTTTCACCGTCTGATATGGTAAAAGAAAACCTCATCGGTCAGGAACCGCATCAGATTATGGCACAGATGGGTGCGGAAACCTTCACGAATCCCGAAGTGATTGAAAACACGCTTAAATATCTTAAAGATAACAAAATGTACCGCAATTCATTTGTCAGTTATTTTAAATTTCTTAATCTGACTGTACTTAAATGTGTGAACTGGAAAAAAATCGCAACCAAATATAACATTATGCCACACGGCATCGCATTAGGCAGAGGCAATGTTTACACTTACCGCACGGCACATTATTCAATGTCAACTGCAGTCTGCAAAAACGTTAATATGTGCGGTGCTCAGGATCACGAATGGACTGCAAACATCAGCGAAACTCTCACACTTTTCACAACACATCCTTCAGGCGACGGTAATGGAAGATTCGGTGCTTCGCCCGGTTATTGGATAGGCAACGGCAGACTGCCGATGAGTGTGCAGAACAAAAACGTCAACGTGACAATTTACAAATTACCGACAAAAAAGCGTCTTGGCGAATCAGGTATTTCCTCAATGACACACGCCTATATGCCGAAAGATTTTTATGACGAGTTTGAGCTTTGCGGAAATACTGTTTTCGCAAGAAAAAACGGAGTCTTTGTCGCACTCATTTCAAACGGAGAGCCGGAATTCAGACCATTCTGTGAAAATTCCGCAAAGGGTGTGCATAAGGGAAGGATTTTCCCCGATGACTGCAGACTCAAAGGTGAATTTGACTTGTGCAGATTCGGCGGAGATTATCACATTTATATTACCGAGCTTTCAGATGCAGACAAGGAAAGCTTTGAAGAATTCAAGTCAAGAATAAAGAAAAACAAGGTTGTCTTCGGTGATG
>JAZRNR010000015.1:0-23343 GCA_045648305.1 Acutalibacteraceae bacterium | reverse complement strand
GCAGAAGAGTCTGCAAGTCCGTTCTCAACTGAGGTTGTAAGAAGTGAGAGTGTGTCGTTTGATTTCTCAATACCGTTACCTGTAATGCCGTGAACATCAGCCCACTTACCTGTAAGGATTGAACACCAACCGGGAGCTGTTGAAGTGTCCTGAGTATTGATAGCAGGATAATTCACGCCTCCGCAGTATCCGATTGAAGCTGTACCGCCTGTTTTAAGGAGGTAACTGATACCGCCTTCACCGTTTTTGTCAACAAGAGAAAGAGCATCAGCCCTGCCTCCGTCGTAGCCGATAACGATAACTTTCTTCTCTGTTTTACCTTCTGCAAGAGGTGAAGAAAAATGGTCAGAGATAATGTTATAAATTTCTGTCTGAGGGATTGCCGTTTCAAGTGTATTTTCGTAACACTCGACGGACTCTACAGTTTCAACGTAAGCTTTCGGCTTGTCTCCCCAGTTCGTTCCTGCAATCATACCACCGATCATCATAAAAAATGAACAGATAACGCAAATTATTTTCTGAATACACAAAAACATTTAAATCACCCTTTCGGTTAAGATAAGCTTATTATAATATCAATATGTTTTTTCTTCAAGAACAAAATACTTTTTCTTTAAAATGCTTGTTTACTTTTTTTACGTGTTGATGTATAATTTCTTTGTTTAATAGGAGGAATTGCTATGAAAAAATCTATCAGAAAAATCATTTCTCTCTTGCTTACGGTAATAATTATTGCCGGAATTTCAACAACTGCTTTTGCGGTAAAGGAGAATAATATGACAACACAGGCACTTAAATTCAACCAGGACGGAAAGTTTAAAATTATGCACGTTACAGATACACATCTTGACGAGGACAATGTTGAGGATTCCGTGTGGCTTCTTGCTCAGGCTTGTGACAGAGAACAGCCCGACCTTGTTGTTGTAACAGGTGACAACGTAACTAACAATGACGATGCAAACGTTACAAAAAAACATATTGATATGCTTATGAATGTTTTCCAGTCAAGAAATATTCCGACAGCAATCACCTTCGGTAACCACGATTCTGAAACAGGTGCGATGTCACGTGAAGAGCTTATGGCTTATTACAATACATATTCCTGCTCTGTTTCAATCGATGACGGTCCGTCAATTTCAGGCTGTGGCACATATAACATTCCTGTTATGTCTTCAGACGGTTCAAAGGTTAAGTTCAATGTCTGGGTTTTCGACTCAAACGACTATGACAGCAACGGTCACTACGGCAATGTAAAGGCAGACCAGATTGAATGGTACAAACAGACATCTGATGAACTCAAGGCAGCAAACGGTGGTGAGGTTGTTTATTCAATCGCTTTCCAGCACATTATTGTTCCTGAAGTTTACGATGCTCTTAAAAAGGTTGACAGCAAAAAGCTCTTTGCCTATGAACACATTATCAACAAGGGTGAATATTATATGTTCGACCCTGACAGAGTGAACCACGGCACACTTACAGAAACACCTTGCTCAGGCGGTGAAAACGACGGTCAGTTTGATGCTTTGGTTGAAAAAGGCGACGTTCTCGGTATTTTCACAGGCCACGACCATTCAAACGCTTTCGGTGTTGAGTACAAGGGTATCGAAATCGGTAACACGGTAAGCTCACGTTACAACAGAGATGCTTTCTCTTCACAGTACGGTTACAGAATCTTTGAAATCGACGAAAACGACACTTCAAATTATGACACTCGTTGTGAGCATTGGTACGATATGTTCTCTGTCGAAGACATAAATGCACTCCGCAAGGCAGGCGACACATTCGGTTACAAGCTTGCACTTGACGTAAGCTTCCGAGGCTTCTTCAAGAAGAACACAGACAAAATCGGCCGTTTCTTTTCAGCTGTCCTTACAGGCAGACAGATTTCATACGAAGATTAATAATTACAAGCAGTCAATGTTATCGTTGACTGCTTGTTTCTTTTTTAGTATAATAAATTCCGTAAGGAGGGTTTTCTTATGATGACAAAGCTTATCAGCATACTTGTTTCTTTTTTAATGTTTATTTCTCCCGAGTTACCGGCATTGCTTGACTTACCTTATATTCCGTCTGGACAGGAGCTTAATCTTGAAGAAAGATTCGAGCTTGTATGGGAAGACGATTTCAACGGTGACAGCCTCGATACAACAAAATGGAACGACAATCAGTCTGTTGATACTCTGCATTGGGGACCGATCCGTAAGGGCGGTTACTGGCATAAGGATATGATTTCTGTTAAGGACGGAAATCTTGTAATTTCCACACGATATATGGAAACCGGACTTGATGGCGAAACATTCGGTTCACCCGACAGCTACGGCCCCGGTTATTACACGGGTGCAATCGCAACCCAGGGCAAGCAGGATTTCCTTTACGGTTATTTTGAATGCCGTGCAATTCTCCCTCCTGCAAGAGGTATGTGGGCTGCGTTCTGGATGATGAACGGTGATGTTTACGACGTCAACGATTCGGGCGAGGACGGAACGGAAGTTGACATCTTTGAGTCAATGTATTATAAAGACCATTGGTGGGGTGCGGGAGATGCAGTTATCGGCGGCATCCACTATGACGGCTACGGCTCCGACAGTAAGGGTGACAGCGTCGGCAAATACCTCGTCGAGAACAATCCTTACAAAGAGTTCAACACATACGGACTTGAATGGAACGAAAATGAATACATCTTCTACATCAACGGTGTTGAAACAGGCAGACTTTCAACGGGCGGTGTAAGCAAGAACCCCGAATATCTTATCCTTTCCTGCGAGATTGCAGGCGACAACGGTGTTGCCTGGGCTGACCGTCACGGTACAGGAAAGATTGACATTAAGGAAGGCGAATCCGCAGATTTTATCGTCGATTATGTAAGAGTATATCAATATAAATAATGTGAATTTATAAAAAGTCATATGCACCCCAAAAGTCAGACACTTTTGAGGTGCATATCATTTTTTAATCTTTATCTGAAACTTTGATTATGTACTCTCTGAAGAACACAACTGCTTCTGCAAGGGAAGCGATGGGGATTCGCTCGTTTGTTGCGTGAGTTGTGAAGAAGAGAGAAAGTGGAACGTTGAACGGAGCGAAACGAAGAATATTGTCGCAGATTTCGCCGTAACGGTAAGCGTCTGTACCGCCCATTACAAGGTACGGTGCAACAGCAACACCTTCGGGATGGAGGCTGTTTTCGACGCTTTCAATAGCCTTGAATGCTCTTGAATCTGTCGGAGAGAAAGGCGTTGCTTCCTTACCGTTGAAATGCTCAATGTCGATATCCTTGTATCGGATAACCTTTCTTACGTGTTTCTCAACGTCAGCGATGCTGTCACCCGGAAGAGGACGGAAGTTTACGGTAATGCTCGGTCGCTGCGGAAGAACGTTTGCTGCAGGACTTCCTTCACACATTGAAACGCTTGTGATTGTTCTGCACATGCTCGCACCCTGCGGAATGAGCTTGAGAATAAACTTGAGCAACGGAATGAACGGAGGATAATTTCCGATGAAGATTTTTCCGAAGAATGTTGCTCTGCTTGCAAGTGTATCAAGAAGTTCAGACAGGAACGGAAGCCAATGTGACCTGAACTGATTTTTCTCAAGGTCACGCACTGCGTTTGCAAGCTTCCACATACCGCTGTGCTTCGGTGCCGCAGATGTATGACCGCCCTTGTCGTGGAGGGTAATCTTCATATCAACATAGCCTTTTTCTGCTGTACCGACAGCTGCAAGCTTTGTCTTGATTACGCCTTTGATGTTAAGGTCAATAAGTGCACTGCCTTCGTCAAGAACACTGTCAAGGTGTACGCCTCTCTCCTTGAGAGTTTTTACGATTGTACCTGCACCTGTATAAACTGTTGAAACAGTTTCCTCGTTGTGACCAAAGCAAAGGTAAACATCTCGGTCAGGCTGAAACCCCTCTGCCATAAGGCTTTCGACAGCTTCCATAACACAGATAAGATGGTTTTTCATATCAAGAGCGCCTCTGCCCCATACGAACTCACCGTCGATATGTCCGCTGAAAGCATCGTACTTCCAATCCTTTTCAGTACCTTCTGAAACAGGAACAACGTCCTGATGGGCAAGCATAGCCATCGGCTCAAGGTCAGGATTTTTACCTTTCCAGAGATAAAGTAAGCTTGCCTTATCAACAATTTCCTTGGTTGTGTTCTTGGCGATAAGCGGATAAGTCTTGTCAAGGTATTCGTGGAATTTTTCAAATTCCTCCCACTCAACGCCCTCATCTCTTACTCTGGAAATCGTCTTGAACTTGATAGCATCTGAGAGATGCTCCGCCACTTTATTTTCGTCGATGTCAACATCACGGATTTTAACCGTCTGTATCTTTTTCGGCTTAAGTGTTGCGGCTCTTATAAGTGATGCAATAATAATCAACGCCAGTACCGCAAGTAAAATTTTCCACCACATAATATCATTCCTTCGTTTTTATTCTTCGTATTCGTAATCGTCTTCGTAGTCTTCCTTTGAATAATCAAAATTGTCGTCTACTTCAACTTTACCGAATTTTCTGTGCTTTGAAACACCTCTGCGTGTTCTTGAATAAATTTCGTGAATGTAGCAGGTCTTATAACCCTTTTCTTTTCTTAAAACAAATCCGATCTGCTCAACGTAAATCAGAAGCGATTCATAGCTGTTATCCGCTTTGATAGAAACCAGCTTCTGCACTTCGCCGGTTTCTTCACCGAATTTTTCAACTTCTTTTGTTTCAAGATTGTAGTACCACATACGGTGGCTTTTGAGAGTATAGGCAAAAGCCTCTTTGTTCATATATCCGTGTTTGATAACCTTACCTGTAAGGCTGTCAACAACGATAACAGGAAGAATATCTCTCATCTTCCAGAGTTTAGTTAAGTCTACCATTTTCATTTTCTCCTTTAAAAATTGAAAAAGCTTATCTGTGTGCTTTCCGGCAAGCCTTCAAGTGCACCGCAGGCATCGAGGGTTTCCATAACAGATTTACTGATTCCTGCTCTCTGCTGAAGGTCTTCGCGGGACATATACTCGCCCTGGCCGTCGTCACGTGCTTTCATCAACGAAACCGCAGCGGCTTCGCCCGTACCTGCCATTGCGGAGAACGGAAGTCTTATCTTGCCGTCTTCGATAAGGTAGGTGCTTGCGTGCGATTTGTAAATATCAACGGGAAGGAATTCAACTCCGCGGGCCATCATTTCGTTAACAACCTGCATTGAGGTGTAAATGCCTTCTTCCTTTGCCGTTGCTTCGTGTCCCTTTGCCTTGATTTCCTTCATACACGCTTTTACGGCATCTCTGCCCTTCATAATTGCAACCGTGTCAAGGTCTTCACCACGGACGGACATATACGTTGCATAATACTCAATCGGATGATAAATCTTATACCACGCAAGTCGCATAGCGGCAATAACGTAAGCTGCAGCGTGAGCCTTCGGGAACATGTACTCAATTTTCATACAAGAGTCAATGTACCATTGCGGAACATTGTGATCCCTCATCGCGTTCATATGGTCTTCTGTAAGAAGCTTTGTCGCATTACCCTTACGGACAATTTCCATAATTTTGAATGCCATATCAGGTTCAAGTCCTTTGTGCATAAGGAAAACCATGATATTATCTCGTGTTCCGATAACGTTTGAAATTGTACAGATTCCTTTTTCAATAAGGTCCTGTGCGTTGCCGAGCCAAACACCCGTACCGTGTGAAAGACCTGAAATCTGAAGCATATCGGAAAAGTTTTTCGGTTTCGCATCCATAAGCATCTGACGAACAAACGGAGTACCGAGTTCGGGCAACGAGAGCGTACCCGTTTCACATTCAATATCCTCTGCCGTTACACCTAACGGTTCAGGTGAAGTGAGGAGTTGATAAAGCTTCGGGTCGCAGACATCAGCTTCAAAAACCTTGATACCTGTTGAATCCTCAAGGTGCTTGTAAAGCGTCGGAACATCGTGACCGAGGTTATCAAGCTTGAGGATAGTATCGTGAAGCGAACGGAAATCAAAGTGAGTTGTTCGAAGTCCGCCTGCAACGTCATCCGCAGGATGCTGAATCGGGGTGAAATCCTCCGCATCGTTACTTGCGGGGATAACAACCATTCCGCCCGGGTGCTGTCCTGTTGTTCGTTTAACACCGACACAACCCTGAGTCAGTCTGTCTTCTTCCGCACGGCTGAGGAAAATGCCCTTTGCCTCTTCCCATTTTTTAACGAAACCGTATGCAGTTTTGTCGGCAACCGTACCGATTGTTCCTGCTTTGAAAGTGTGGTCAAGTCCGAAAAGCTCTTCGGTATAACGGTGAGCATAGAACTGATATTCACCGCTGAAGTTAAGGTCGATATCAGGCTGTTTGTCGCCCTTGAATCCGAGGAAAGTTTCGAACGGGATATCGTGACCGTCACGGTGCATCGGAATATTACAATGCGGACAATCCTTCGGCGGAAGGTCAAAGCCTGAACCGACGGAACCGTCTTCGAAAAATTCGCTGTGCTTACACTGTCTGCAGACATAGTGAGGCGGAAGCGGATTAACTTCCGAAATACCTGCCGCGTGTGCAACAAACGAAGAACCAACCGATCCTCGTGAACCGACGTAATATCCGTGCTCTTCGGAGTTATAAACAAGCTTCTGCGCGATCATATAAAGAACACCGAAGCCGTTTGAAATAATTGATTTAAGTTCCTTGTCAAGACGCTTTGCAACGTTTTCGGGAACAGGATCGCCGTAGTCACGTTTTGTTCTTTCCCAACAGATTCGTGTAAGATCCTCGTCCGCACCGTCAAGGCTAGGCGGGAATGTTCCTCTCGGGAAGGGTGTTATATCCTTTTCGCACATATCAGCGATTTTGTTTGTGTTTGTTATAACAATTTCCTTAGCAGTTTCTTCACCAAGGTAGCTGAACTCATCAAGCATTTCCTGAGTTGTCCGCATATAAAGCGGAGCCTGCTCGGATGCATCCTTGAAGCCCATTGAAGTCATAAGGATTTCACGGTAAACCGCATCCTTTTCCTCCATAAAGTGAACGTCACCCGTTGCAACAACAAGCTTATTAAGTCTGTCTGCGATAGAGATAAGACGTCTGTTGTGATTCTGAAGGTCAATATCACTTCTAACGTCATAGAATTTTTCATCAGTCGAGCGAACCATAAATCGGTTGTTACCGATTGGCTGAACTTCAACGTAATCGTAGAATGATGCAACCTGCATAAGCTCTTCGTCACTCTTGCCGTCCATCATAACCTGATAAAGCTCACCTGCTTCACAGGCACTGCCGATGATAAGACCTTCGCGAAGCTGCATAAGTCTGTGACGCGGAATACGCGGACGCTTTTTGAAGAACTTGAGGTTTGATTCTGTAATCAATTTATAGAGATTTTTAAGTCCCTGAGTGTTTTTTACAAGAATGATAATATGGTACGTTCTCTGACTTCTGACTTCCTCGATATACTCAGTCGGAATTTCATCGCCGTCTTTGAAGTTATATTTCGGATAAAACTCATCGTCGTCAACAAGGTAACCTTCCATACCGTAGATTATCTTTATTCCTGCCTTTGCCGCTGTGTTACAAGCTTCGGGGAAGCCCTGAACACAGCCGTGGTCAGTAATCGCAATTGCTTTCTGACCCCATTCTGCAGCACGGCTGACAAGAGCCTTGGCACTTGTCATACCGTCCATTGTGGACATATTAGTATGAAGGTGAAGCTCAACTCGTTTTTCGGGGGCTTCATCTTTTTTCTTTATTTTGTCAATGAGCATAATTGCTCTTGCCGTGATTATATAGCTTTTCTGGTATGTGTCCATACTGATAGGACCGCGAACCATAACTGTGATACCTTTTTTGATTGTATCAACAATTTCCGTACACTTTTTCTTTTCACCGAAAACCTTAACGATGTAAGATGAAGTGTAGTCAGTAAGGCTGAAGTTAATAATGCTGTACTTGCCGTCACGTGATTCCTTTACATCAACGGCAAAAATATCGCCCCAGATAACAACCTCACCATCCTCGGGCAGACATTCTGCAATCGGCTTCGGCTTCACTTTTATGGCAGGACCGTAAATCGGTTTTGCGTTAGAAAGTGAAATCGGCAAATCTTCGTAAGTCTGTTCAACAGGTTTTCTGGGTGCAGGCTCACCGCCCGAAGGCTTGGCAACAACAGGCTGTTTCTTCGGCTGAGCTTCAATGAGCTTCTGGTTTTCCTTTTTCTGATATTCGATAAGCTTTTCAACATCATCCTCTGATGAAGAATTGCTTATGAATTCAACCTTTACAAGGCGTTCAAATCGGCTGTCGAGAGTGTCGCGAATGAACTTGTCACAGCCGAGATTTATAAGGGTATCCTTGCCGTTTGAAGCAAGGTTGATTGTAAGCTTGTCAACGCTGAAATTATATTCAGCACCATCAAGAATCGACTTCGAAGCAGGGAAGTTTTCGTAAATTTCCTTAACAAAGCCTGAAATATAATTAAGGTCAAGGCTTTCGGAAGGAAAACGGAAATCCATTCTGATTTCACGAAGGTTCATCACTCTTTTAAGCTCATCCTGTGCCTTCTTGATAACATACGTATCAACGGGCGCACCAAAGCTGACAACCATACTGACTGCTCTGTCAGCAAGGGTTGCCTCGATACTTTCGACGGTCGCGTTACCGAAGTAAGCTAATATGCTGTTGTCAAGATAATCGCCGAAAAGGCTTAAAAAGCTGACTGCCTTCATTTTGCACTTCCTTGTGTAAATCCCTCCACCGCTACGCGGTCCTCCTCCCTTTAGGCAAGGGAGGCTGAAAAGGTTTTATAATTTATCAATTTCTTCCAATAATTCTTTGACGATGTCTTTTTCGTCAATTTTTCTTAAGATTACGCCTTTTCTGAAGAGCATTGCACAGCCGTCACCGCCTGCGATACCGATATCCGCTTCTCTTGCTTCACCGGGGCCGTTAACAACACATCCCATAACAGCAACCTTGATTTTCTTTGTACAGTCACGAAGAGCGTTTTCAACCTCGTTCGCAACACTGATAAGGTCAATCTTTGTTCTTCCGCAGGTCGGGCAGGAAACAATCTGTACACTGTCGGATTTAAGTCCGAGTGCCTTAAGGATATCGTGGCCTGCATAAACCTCGTTCACGGGGTCGTCCGTGAGCGAAACGCGGATTGTGTCGCCGATACCGTGCATAAGAAGGCTTCCGATACCTGCACTGGATTTGATAAGTCCCATACGAGCCGTACCTGCTTCCGTTACACCGAGGTGCAAAGGATAGTTACATCTTTCTGCAACAGTTTCGTATGCCTTTATCATATTCTCAACGTTTGACGATTTGATTGAAATAATAATATCGTCAAAATCAAATTTTTCAAGTAAAGATGCGTGATACATTGCACTTTCTGCCATAGCTTCAGGCGTCGGTGCACCGTACTTCGCAAGGATTTCTTTTTCTAATGAGCCTGAATTTACACCGATTCGGATCGGAATATTTCTTGATTTACAAGCGTCAACAACAGCCTTGACTCTGTCGTCCGAGCCGATGTTACCGGGGTTGATACGCACCTTGTCAACACCTGCTGCAACAGCTTCAATCGCAAGGCGGTAATCAAAATGAATATCCGCAACAATCGGAGCCTTTACAGCTTCCTTCAAAGCAGGGATAAGACCAACGGCATCCATATCGGGAATTGCACCGCGGATAACCTGACAGCCTGCCTTTTCAAGCTCGACAGCCTGAGCTACGCTTGCTTCAAAATCGTGAGCAGGTTTATTGAGCATTGACTGCACACTGACAGGTGCGTCGCCACCGATGTAAACACTGCCGACTTTAACTTTTTTAGTTTTTCTGCGTTCCATAAACCTACCTCCGAAAATTTATTTTATAAATAATGTATAAATATCCTTAAACGTAATTGCAACCATAAACAGAAGAAGTATAGCCATTCCGATTCCGTGAACGAGAGATTCATACTTCTGATTTATCGGTTTTCTTCTTATAAGTTCAATAAAGAGGAAAAGAAGTCTTCCGCCGTCAAGTGCGGGAATCGGCAAAAGATTAAAAAGACCGATATTGATTGTGATGAGAGCCATCATTGTGAAAAGTCCCGTGTAGTCCGTTGTTTTTACGGATTCTGCCGCTGCATCGGACATAAAATCAATTACACCGACAGGACCTGAAACATCCTTGATTGAGTATTTGCCCGTAACCATATCAAAAAGGCTGAGCCATACCATACGGCAGATGCTTGCAGACTGCTTGAATGTGTCTGTGAAAACATTGCCGAAAGATTTATCTACACCGAGAATCGTAATCTGAAACGGTGATATTTCGACGTCTGTGAGCTCTATTTTTTCACCGTCACGTTCAACCACAAAGTCTGTTGTGCCGTCTGTTCTGCTGAGAAGATAACCGATATCCGTATAGTAAAGAACACGTCTTCCGTCGATTTTGATTATCTCATCTTTGGATTTAAGTCCGTTATATTCGGCAACCTGCTTTGAATCCTCGGTAAAGCTGTGAATGCTGTTCGTGCCTGCAAGTCCGTCGTTGATGCTGAGCGTTACAGCTACAATTATCAGACCAAGGAAAATGTTAACAAGTGCACCTGCAACAACGATAACAATTCTCTGCCAGCACGGCTTGTTATTGAATGCACGTTCATCTTCGCTGTCCTCGTCTTCGCCTTCCATACTGACGAAACCGCCAATCGGGAAAAGTCGCACCGAATACTGGGTGTCGCCCTTCTTTTTACCGAAAAGCTTCGGACCCATACCCATTGAAAATTCATTTACTTTTACTTTAAAAAGCTTTGCAAAAGTAAAATGTCCGAGCTCGTGCACCATTACGATTACACCGAAAAACAGAAGTGCAATGAGCACCGTCCATTTGCTTGCTATAAAGGAAAGAAATTCTATCTTAAACACCTCCGCAGTGTTTTGAAATCTCAGTTAATTTTATTTTTTACATATTCCCTTGCCCAGCTGTACATTGCAAGAACATCGTCCAGGGTATATGTATCATAGTGCTGTGAAGCTTCAACGGCTGAGCGTACAAGCTCTTCAATCTGAAGGAATTTAATCTTACCCTGACGGAAAGCAAGGTTTGCTTCCTCGTTTGCCGCATTCGCACACGCAGGATAAAGACCGCCGTCGTTGATTGCCTTTCTGCAGACGTTGATAAGTCCGAATGTTTCGTAATCGGGTTCAAAGAAGGAAAGGTTACCGTACTGTGTTAACGAAAGAGGCTTCACGGGTGACGGAATTCTGTTCGGGTAAGTAAGTGCATACTGAATCGGAATCCGCATATCGGGAACACCGAGCTGTGCAATAACAGAATTGTCACAATACTCAACAAGAGAATGAATAACACTCTCGCGGTGCACAACGATATCAATATCGTCGGGCTTCATATCAAAAAGCCATACAGCCTCGATAAGCTCAAGACCCTTGTTCATCATTGAAGCAGAGTCGATGGTTATTTTTGCACCCATACTCCAGTTCGGATGGTTGAGTGCTTCCTTAACCGTTACGTCCTCAAGCTCAGCACGCTTCTTTCCGAAGAACGGACCGCCCGATGCCGTAAGAATAAGTTTTTTAACTTCTTTTTTATCTGCACATCCCTGAAGGGACTGAAAAATTGCTGAATGTTCACTGTCAACAGGAAGAATGCTGACACCTTTTTCTTTCGCAAGGTTCATTACGAGCTGACCGCCTGCAACAAGCGTTTCCTTGTTCGCAAGGGCGATTTCGCTGCCCTTGTTTATTGCAGCTACCGTAGGCTCAAGACCCGCCATTCCGACAATGCTGTTAAGAACATAGTCTGCACCAAGTGCCGCACATTCGCAAACACCGCCCATTCCCGAAAGCACCTTTGTGTATGTATCAGCAACACGGACTTTCAGGTCTGCAGCAGCTTTTTCGTCAACCATAGCCGCATATTTCGGCTTGAATTTACGAACCTGTTCTTCAATTATGTCAGTATTTGTACTTGCGGTAAGAGCGACAACCTCATAACCCTGCATCTCTATAACTTCAAGAGCCTGAGTGCCGATTGAACCTGTTGAGCCAAGTATTGTTACAGTTTTACTCATAAAATCACCATGCTATCCTGAAAATATATCACTTAAGTGTGTTTATTATGTTGAGAATAACATACATTGACGGCAAGACAAACAATGCACTGTCAATTCTGTCCATTATTCCACCGTGTCCGGGGATAAGGTTTCCGAAGTCCTTGATACCGTAGTTACGCTTGATAACCGATGCGCAAAGGTCGCCGAAAATACTGATAACGCAAAGAGCGATTGAAATCGGAATCACTGCATACCAATCCCAACCGGTAAACGGAGCACTGAAAAATCTTTTTGCAACAAAGTATACTCCGACATTCATTAACGTTGCAAGAAATACACCGCCGATTGCACCTTCCCATGTTTTTTTCGGGCTGATGACGGGAGCCATCTTATGTTTGCCGAAAAATACTCCTGAGAAGTAAGAGTATGTGTCCGTACCCCAGGCACAGACAGCACAGGTAAAGATAATATAAATTACGTGTGACTCAACGTGACGTGCATCAGTTACAAACTGCCAGTCGTAAAGCTTGATCAGGCAAGCGATTGCATTCGGCACGGCAAGTGAAGACATAAGACACATTGAAACCTGGTCAAACTTTACTTCCTTATTCCATTTTACCATCATAATAAGCAAGGTGATAAAATAAACAGAAATTGCCGCTACCGGTGTGATGCCGATTTTGTCGAGCAGATTATAAGAAACATTGAACGGAATGAATGCACCGACAACCATTGAAAGGATTGTCATCGGCATTTTCACTTTTGCCACTCTGCTGAGCTCATAAACCGAGATACCGCTGGCGATTGCAGCCAGAAGAGGCAAAAGAATTGTATCCATATTAAAAAGCAGGAAGATGAAAAGTGCTGCACAGACAAGTCCTGCAATAATTCGAGTTTTCATCAGACACCTCCGAAACGTCTGTTGCGGTTGTTGAAATCGTCAATAGCTCTGTCGAGGTCAGCTTCCGTAAAATCAGGCCAGAGAATATCCGAAAACCAGAATTCAGAATAAGCTGACTGCCAGATGAGGAAATTTGAAAGTCTGTACTCCCCGCTCGGACGGATGATAAGATCCGGGTCAGCCTGACCTGCGGTGTAAATGTTATCGGAAATATCCTGTTCGGTTATATCCTCAGGATTGATTTCACCGTCTTTTACCTTCTGCGCAATTTTCTTAACTGCATCAACAATTTCAAGCCTTCCGCCGTAGTTGATTGCGATATTCACATCAATCTTATCGGCATCCTTCGAATCGCGCTCGGTTGTTTCAAACCTTTCAATGATGTCCTGAGGAACGCCCTCACGGTGACCGATAAAATGAATTCGCATACCTTTCTGTACATTCTCTTCCTGACGCTCTTCTGCTTCGTCAAGATAATCGCGGAAAAGGTTCATAAGTGCTGAAACCTCTGCGGGAGGTCTGCGCCAGTTTTCGGTTGAGAAAGCATAGAATGTGATATATTTTACGCCGATTTCACCCGCATATTCACAAATTCTGCGAAAAACATTTGCACCTGCTTTGTGACCTTCCGAACGTTCAAGACCGCGTTGCTTTGCCCAACGGCCGTTACCGTCCATAATTATTCCGATATGCTCGGGAATTTTTCTTTCCATAATTCTACCTCAAACAAACAGGGCAGACATTGAAGTCTGCCCCGGTTTTTCTGATTTGTCAGACAACTTAGATTTCCATAACTTCTTTTTCTTTTGCAGATGCGATTTCGTCAACCTTCTTAACGAACTCATCTGTGATTTTCTGAAGTTCATTTTCACCGTTTTTAAGGTCGTCCTCAGTGATTTCAGAAGCCTTCTGCATCTTCTTGATCTTATCGATTGAATCACGGCGGACTGCACGGATTGCAACCTTTGAATCCTCTGCAAGCTTCTTGATATCCTTAACGATTTCCTTACGTCTGTCTTCTGTAAGTGCCGGGAATGTAAGACGGATTACAACACCGTCGTTCTGCGGGTTGATACCGATATCTGAAGTAAGGATTGCCTTGTAGATAGGCTCAAGAGAAGACTTATCCCACGGCTGAATAACAAGGATTCTTGCCTCTGCAACAGAGATAGCAGCCATCTGATTGATCGGTGTGGGAACTCCCCAGTAATCAACCAGAATCTTATCAAGAACAGCAGCATTTGCACGGCCTGCACGGATTGCTGCATACTCTTCCTTGAGTACGTTTGTTGTTTTTGTCATTTTGTCTCTTGTAAAGCTGTAAACTTCTTTCATGACTATTTCTCCTTTTATGTAAGTTTATGTAAATTTTAAATTATTCCTTAACGAGTGTACCGATGTTTTCACCCTTGACAGCTCTGATAATATTTTCAGGGTCTTCAAGATTGAAAACAAGAATTGCGATTGAATTATCTCTGCAAAGTGAAGCTGCTGTGCTGTCCATAACCTTAAGTCCCTTTGCAAGAACCTCTGAATGTGTAAGCGTGTCATACTTCACAGCGTCAGCAAACTTGTTCGGATCCTTATCGTAAACACCGTCAACGTTTGTTGCCTTAAAGATAACGTCAGCTTCAATTTCAGCAGCTCTGAGTGCTGCAGTTGTATCTGTTGAGAAGAACGGACAACCCGTACCGCAACCGAAGATAACAACCTCACCGTTTTCAAGGTGCTTCACTGCATCGCGAGCAACAAACTGTTCAGCAATCGGCTGCATTGCAACTGCACTCATAACGCGAGCCTTGACACCGAGCTGTTCAAGAGCTTCACAAAGAGCAAGTGAATTCATAACAGTTGCGAGCATACCCATATTGTCTGCTCTTGTTCTGTTCATTGAGCCTGAGCTTCTGCCGCGCCAGAAATTACCGCCGCCGACAACAAGACCGACCTGAACACCCATATCTGCAACCTTTTTAACGTAAGAGCAGACGTTTGTTACCATATCAAAGTCAATTCCGTGACCCTGCTCACCGGCAAGCACTTCTCCGCTCAGTTTAAGCAAAATTCTTTTAAACATTTTCAACCCTCCGTTGATATTGAATAATACACAATTACATTATATATTTTACTTTAAAACAACCCTTATGTAAAGCCTTTAACTGTAAATTTTCTTATTTTTTTAATTTTTATCTTTATTTATTCTTCAGGACAATGTATAATGACTTTAGTTTTTATTGTATATCATTAAATCCCGTCCGGAGGCAGAAGAATGTTTGATTTTATTCAGAGAAATACACCTAAAATCATAGATAATTTTATTGTCAGAAAAATTGATTCCGACAACGGATATGACTGTTATGAAATATACTCCGAGGTCAAAAAAGTTGTCCTTGCAGGTAACAGCAATTTAAGCCTCGCAATGGCATATTACCGTTATCTCAACGAGTATTGCAACGTCGTTATAACTGACGGTGATTATGATATTTCATACATTGCAACAACTCCGCTTCCCGAAGAAAAAATCACATACACTGTGAAACAGAAAATCCGTGCAAGAACAAGCTACGAAATGTTTTCTCTTGAAGGAAATTACTGGGGCTTTGACCGTTGGGAAAAAGAAATCGACTTTATGGCGATGCACGGAATCAACACTGCACTTCAGCCCGTCGGTTTTGACGGTGTTCTTTACCGCACGCTCTGCGATATCGGTGTCAAGGAAGAGCTCGCTGTTGAATTTTCAAGCGGACCTGCCTTCCTTATGCGACAGCTTACGGGTAATGTTGCAGGTACAAATTCCGTAAACAGCAAGGAGTACCTTGAAAGAAAAATTTATATCGGTAAGCAGATTACACAAAGAGAAAAGCATATGGGCATCACCCCTGTTTTCCCTGCTATGATGCCGAGTGTACCTTTCAGTATCCGCAGAAAATACATTAAGATGGATATTTTCAAAGCTCCGCTGTGGCACAACCTTCCGCCGATTTTCTGTATGAAGCCTGACAATGCGTTCTTCACTATCTTCAACAAAAGATTCCTCGAATTTCAGCGTGATTTGCTCGGTGAAACAAGCAGTTACATTGCAGAACCTCTTTACGACGTCAATATGAAGGGGTATAATTCGCACCTCGCTGCTTTGGGCAGAGCGCTCGACGAGCTTTTTGATGAATTTGACGAAAACGCAGTCTGCTACACTCACTTAAGTGCAATCAACAGCGAATTTTTCAAGAAAACTTCGCACGAAAGATTTATTATCATCAACGATTCTGACGAAGCAAGCCCTGAAATTCTCCGTGATAAAAAGCACCTTGTTGCTATCAAGGGCAACCGCTACGGAAGAACGGGACTTTGCGGTGATATCGGCAAAATCAGCCGTTGCCCCTATGCAGAGGCAAAAACAGAAAACCTCCTCGGCTCAGCTGTTGAGGTTGACACATTTTCAGAAAATCCGATGTTCTGTGCTGCTGTTCTTGAATCAATCAAGACAGTGGAAGCTTTCGATGCCGATGAGTTTGTAAAAGATTTTGCAAAGAAGCGTTACCGCACAGAAAATTTCACAGACGAAATTATAAAGCTCAAAAATCTTTGCTACAATACCGACGATTGTGCAGGTTCAATCATCTGTGCAAGACCGTCAACAAAGCTTAAGCACACCGCTCCTTTCGATACACTCGAAAGAAAGTACGATTTCAAGGAAATTTACGCTATTGCAAAAAACATTCTTGCAAATGAAGCAACAAAGAATGACAAAATGCGTCTTGATATCGTGTCCTTTGTCCGCCAGTTCCTTTCAGAATTTGCTTATCCCGTTTACCTGACCGCAACCGCATTTTTCAAGGAAGAAAATGCACGCGATTACGAGCAGGCAAGTAACCTTTTCCTTGAAATCTGTCAGGATATGGACAGACTTCTTAAGACGCAGGAAAGCACAAACCTTTCAACTGTTTACGAGAAGGCTCACGAGCTTGGTAATAATAAGGAAGAGATGCAGGCGATTGACATAAACTTCCTTATGTACCATACAATCTGGGGACCGTTCGACCGCAGTGTTCTTTACGATACAGCATGGACAGAAATCGGTGGAATGGTCAAGGATTTCTACGCTCAGCGTTGGTTTATGTATTTCCGTGCACTTGCCGCATACTTCGATAACCCCAAGAAACTCAAGGATTATTCAAAGAAACAGCCGCTTGACCGTAACGAATATAACGGCTCTTATCAGCACAAGCGTCTTACACTTTTTGAAAACAACTTTCTCGAAAATTATATTCCGAGAAAAGACGGAATCTGCGAAGAAGACACTATCGAAGTCGCAAAAGAAATTCTCGAAAAATATTCAGAAGTTATCCATCAGTTCTGATTATATAAATCAAACTAAGATTTGTAGAGATAATATTTGATCTGGTATTTTATCAAACTTTAAAATTTGCACAGTTTAATATCTTTAACAAAAAAATCCGAGACTCGCTTTTCACGAATCTCGGATTTTTTATAGCTTTTTATAATCGCTTTGGATTTATTGTTTGTTTTAATTACTGCTTTGCGCCGTTGTCGAACATTTCGAGAACCTTGACTGAAGCTGCGAAGCAATCTGCAAGGCAGGACGGATTAAGAGCATCCGGAGTGTCAAGTCTTGTGTGATAGAAATCAGGAAGTGCATGGTTGAGTGCTGTAACACCTGTTGCACGCATACCTGCCTGAGCAAAAGCTGCTGAGTCAGTTGCACCGCCGAGAGGAGGAACAAAGCCCTTCTTGCAGGGAATCTTAAGCTCTTCGCAAGCTTCCATAAACAAGTCTGAAACATCCTTGTCAACCTTAACTGTAGCGTTGAGGTCACGGTAGTTTACCATAAGCTGTTCGTTCTGTGTAATTGTATCATAGGAGTAAACAAATGTAGGAACATCGTTGAATTCGTCCTTGTGCTTTGCTGCCCATGCCTTTGCGCCGCGAAGACCTGCTTCTTCTGAACCTGTAAGAACAACACCAATCTCTGTGTTTTCAAGCTCGATGCCCTCATCCTTGAGCATCTTAAGAATTGCCATACCGATGTAACAACCTGAAAGGTTGTCGTTTGCACCGTCAACAACTCTCTTTTCATTCCACATGAAGTAGAGACCGAACCAGAAAGGAACAAATGCAAGAGCGACAAGACCGAGTGTTTTTGCAAGCTCGGGATTAGCCTCGAATGCGCCTGCAACCTTTGCAATAGAAATACCGAGTGTATAGAACGCACCAAGGAAACAGAACATCATATGAAGGTCGAAACCGAGGTATGTAAACTTATACTTGAAGGGCCATTCCCAAGAAGCATCCGTGTGACCGTTGAAGATAATTCTGCGTTTTACTTCGCCTGTGGGTTTTTTGAAACCTGCTGCGTTGTAACCTGTTTTTTCAGGGAAGAACTTGTCAACAACCTTTTTGTAAAGACCGAACTGGAGCACACAAAGAAGGAGTCCGATTGCGATAAAAACAACCGAAAGTGCAGGAACAAAAAAGTAAGAAGCGAGTGCGAGGAAACAGCAGGTGATTGTAAAATAAATCCAGCCTAAAAAAGAGTTGGGATTTTCCTTGAATCCCTCTACATAAACATTGTCGCAACCAAGTTTTTTCATTTCCTCTGCGCAATATTCTGCAGCCTGCTTTTCACCAAGATCACCGGGGCCCCTTTTTTCAAATGTGTTGCATATATATGTTATTTCATCAACCATATATTTTGCAGCCTGATTTTTTTTGTCAATAATACTTTTAAGATTCATTTTTTCATCTCCCAAGAAATATTATGGACATTTTATCACAAACTGTTGTAAAAATCTACTACTTTTTATAAATATTTTTTAATTCAGAAATAATTTTTAGCGATTTTAACTGTTTCTGTTGCATCCGATGCATAAAAGTCTGCATTTATCATTTCTGCGTAGGATTTTGTCAATACAGCACCGCCCACAATCACTTTTGCATCCGTATTTTTATGAACAAGTTCTATTGTTCTTTCCATTGCAGGAACGGTGGTTGTCATCAAAGCCGAAAGGCCGACAAGCTTTACGTTATTTTCAATTACCGCCTGAAGTACATCCTCTTCGGGCACATCCTTGCCGAGGTCAATTACATCATAGCCATAATTTTCAAGCAATACCTTGACGATGTTCTTGCCTATATCATGAATATCTCCGTGAACGGTTGCAAGAATAATTTTTTCGCCCTTTTTCTCAGTTGCATCCTTAGGCATTGAGGCTTTGATAATTTCAAAGGAAGCTTTCGCACTTTCCGCACTCATAAGAAGCTGCGGAAGGAAGATTCTGTTTTTCTCAAAACCTTCACCGACAAAATCAAGTGCCGGCATAATTTCTCCGTTTATGATTTCAAGGCTGTCCTTTGCTTTAACCAGCTCGGTTGTACATTCAACAGCCTTTTGCTTCATTCCCTTTATAATCGCTGTTTTAAGGTCAACCTCTTTTGAAACCGGCTGAGCAACCTGAGTTTTTGAAACATTTGCAATATAGCTTTCACAGTTTTCGTCAAGACCGCGAAGGGCAAGAAACGCATGGTATGTGTTCATCATCGCGTCACTCAGCGGATTGATTATACCGGCTGAAAGACCATTTGAAAGAGCCATATTGAAAAATGCCGAGTTAACGATTTCACGCTCGGGCAGGCCAAAAGAAATGTTACTGACACCAAGAATAGTTTTAACTCCGAGAGTTTCGTTAAGATATTTAACCGCTTTAAGCGTTTCGTTTGCACTATGTGAATCTGTGCTTACAGTCATTGCGAGAGCGTCGAAAACAAGCTCGGATTTATCTATACCGTATTCGTGAGCTTTCGCGATTATTTTTTTCGCAATTTCAATTCTGCCGTCCGCGGTTTTCGGGATACCGTTTTCGTCAAGGCAGAGGCAGACAACAACAGCACCGTATTTTTTTACAAGCGGAAAAACAGAATTCATCGACTCCTCTTTTCCGTTTACGCTGTTGAGCATCGGCTTTCCGTTATACATACGAAGTGCAGTTTCCATCGCAGTAATATCTGCAGTATCAATCTGTAACGGCAAATCTGTTACGCCCTGAAGAGCTTCGACAGCTGACTGCATCATTTCATTTTCGTCAATTTCGGGAAGACCGACATTAACATCAAGAATGTGTGCACCTCTTTCCTTCTGTGAAACACCTTCGTTGATGATATATCCGATATCGTGATTTCTGAGAGCTTCTTTAAAAAGCTTTTTGCCTGTAGGGTTAATTCGTTCGCCTATAATTATCGGTTTTTCACCAAAATTAACTGTCTTTGAGTAAGATGAAACTCTTGTAACTTTTTCTTTCTGCGGAATAAAAGATTCTGCATCTTTACAAGCAGAAACAAGAGCCTTTATATGTGCCGGAGTTGTGCCGCAACATCCGCCGAGATACGAAACACCGAGCGTGGCAAATTCCTTCATCATTTCAGCAAAGCTTTCTGCATCAACGTCAAAAACAGTTTTTCCGTCAACGCTCCTGGGTAAACCTGCATTTGGATTCAGAAGCATCGGCAAGGATGTAAGGCTTCTCATTTTCTTTGCAAGCGGAAGCATTTCGGCAGGACCAAGACCGCAGTTCATACCGATTGCATCAATTCCGAGACCTTCAAGAGTTGTAACTGCTGTTTCAATATCTGCACCCGTAAGAAGTCTTTCGTTCGAATCAAACATCATTGAAACAAAAATCGGCAGATTGCAGTTTTCTTTAGCCGCAAGAACACCTGCTTTTATTTCGTAAAGGTCTGTCATTGTTTCAAAGAAAACAATATCAACAGTGTCCTTAGCAGCAAGTATAACTTCTTTATAAAGCTCGTATGCTTTTTCAAATTCAAGGTCACCCGAAGGCTTAAGAAGCTTACCGAGAGGTCCCATATCAAGAGCGACCTTTTTGCCTGCCTTTTTTGCGAGTGCAACAGCCGCCTGCACAACCTCACTTACATTATCAAACTTGAGCGAGTTGACGCCAAAGGTGTTTGTACTGATAATATCCGCGCCTGCATCAGCATAAGCTTTGTGGACACTGTATACCAATTCGGGATTTTTCAAATTCAGCGTTTCGGGAAGTTCACCTGCTTTCAGACCTCCTGCCTGAAGCATCGTACCCATTCCGCCGTCAAAAAACTGTATCTTACTCATTGATTATATCACCAATACCTTGTGTAATCTTTTCTGCGATGTCAGGTTTATTCATTGTATAGATATGGATGTTATTGACACCGTTTGCAAGAAGGTCAACAATCTGCTCCATTGCATAGACGATACCTGCCTGCTTCATTGCGGCATTGTTTGTGCCGAAACGGTCAACAAGCTTTGTGAATTTTTTGGGGAGTGAACATCCTGCAAGCTTAACTGTTCTTTCTATAAGATTAACGTTAGTTATCGGCATAATTCCCGCGACAAGCGGAACATCAATGCCCTTGATTGCACACATCTCCCTGAAATTATAGAAAACTTCATTGTCAAAAAACATCTGCGTTGTAAGGAAATCAAGACCGCAATCAACCTTTTCCTTCAGGTGAGCAATGTCAGTAACCCTGTTTTCGCTTTCAGGATGAATTTCAGGGTAACAAGCACCACCGACACAGAAATCGCCGAGAGTGTGTATCTCCTCAATAAGCTGACTTGCATATGTATAATACTGTTTATCGGGAAAAACAAAATCCTTCGGTATATCTCCGCGAAGTGCAAGGATGTTTTCAATTCCGTTTTCCTTGAGTTCATTAACAACGGTGTGGATTTTATCCCTTGTCGATGTCAGGCAAGTAAGATGTGCCAGAGGGGTTATTCCGTTTTCCTTTACAGAATTAGCAATCTCCGTTGTGAAACCGCTTGTTGTGCCTGCAGCACCGTAGGTAACGCTCATAAAAGACGGTGAAAGCTTCGCGAGCTCATTGATAACCGCTTTTGTGCTTTCAACCTTATCCCATTCCTTCGGTGGAAAGACCTCAAACGAAACCGTCACTTTGTTATTTTTAATTATGTCTTTAACTTTCAATGTGAACACCTGCCAAGTTCAGTTTTCTGTTTTCATAATACCACTACTTAAAACTAAATTCAATAAAATAAAATACAAAAAGGTGTTCCGTTTTACCGAAACACCTTAAACATTCGTTGTAACTCTATCTTAAATTACTTTGCAATGTCAATAACTCGATTTTCACGAATAACATTGACCTTGATCTGTCCGGGATACTCGAGTTCTTCCTCGATTTTCTTAACAATATCCCTTGCAACCAATACCATCTGGTCGTCAGATACAGCCTCAGGCTTAACCATAATTCTGACTTCACGGCCTGCCTGAATTGCGTATGATTTATCAACGCACGGGAATGAGCTTGTAATTTCTTCAAGCTTTTCAAGTCGCTTGATGTAATTCTGAAGATTTTCACGTCTTGCACCCGGTCTTGCTGCTGAAACCGCATCGGCTGCCTGAACAAGACAAGCAACGATTGTTTTAGCCTCAACGTCACCGTGGTGAGCATGAATTGCATGAGTAACAGCTTCGTTTTCTCTGTACTTCTTAGCGTACTCAACGCCGAGTTCGATGTGTGTACCTTCCATTTCGTGGTCAAGTGCCTTACCGATATCGTGAAGAAGACCTGCACGCTTTGCTGTCTTGACATCTGCGCCTAACTCCGCAGCCATAAGACCTGCAATGTAAGAAACTTCCAAAGAGTGGTTAAGTACGTTCTGACCGTAACTTGTACGGTATTTCAGCTTGCCAAGCTGTTTGATAAGTTCAGGATGAATTCCGTTGACACCTGCGTCAATAGCGGCTCTTTCACCTGTCTGCTTGATTGTGTGTTCAACTTCACGCTTTGACTTTTCGTAAAGCTCCTCAATTCTTGTCGGATGAATACGTCCGTCTGCGATAAGTTTTTCAAGAGTAAGTCTTGCAATTTCACGGCGTACCGGCTCAAAGCAGGATACTGTGATTGCTTCGGGTGTGTCGTCAATAATGAGGTCAACACCTGTGATTGTTTCAAGGGCTCTGATGTTACGACCCTCACGGCCGATGATACGACCCTTCATTTCGTCATTCGGTAATGCTACGACTGATACAGTTGCATCCGCACTGTGGTCAGCAGCACAACGCTGAATTGCCGTCGCAATGATTTCGCGTGCTTTTTCTTCTGCTTCGTCTCTTGTCTTCTGTTCGTAGTCAAGAATCTTGACTGCTTTTTCGTGAATAAGACTGTCTTCAAGAGTTTTGAGAAGATAATCTCTTGCCTGGTCTTTAGTGTAGCCTGAAATTCTTTCAAGCATTTCAATCTGGCTACGCTTGATTGTTTCAATTTCTTCCGCTTTAAGTTCAGCGTCCTTGATTTTTGAAGCGAGAGTTTCTTCTTTCTTTTCGATATTCTCGATTTTCTTATCAAGGCTTTCTTCCTTCTGAAC
>JAZRNR010000014.1:0-7873 GCA_045648305.1 Acutalibacteraceae bacterium | reverse complement strand
AACCTTACACTTCTTATGGGTGTTGAAGATGACAAGGTTGATACACTTCTTGAAATTCTTCGTACCAATTGCAGAAAAAGAGAAGAAATCACTTCTGTTTCTCCTGCGTTTGAAAGCGGTGTAATGCCTGCAATCCCCGTTCAGATAACAGTCGGCGGAGCTACTGTTTTCGTCCTTGACGTTGAACAGTTCCACAAAATGTAATAAAGCAGGATTATTTTATGAACAACAAGATTTTTGATATGGTCACGGAGCTGATAAAAAACAGTCGGCTTCCTCATGCAATCCTGATTGACTCTGGCAACGCTGAGGACCGTGACGAGCTTGCATTGTATATTGCTTCAGCATTTCTTTGTCAAAGCGGTGTCCCCTGCGGAATGTGTAAAGACTGCCTTAAATTAAAAAACGGTACTCATCCTGACGTTATAGTTTTTGACCCTGAAGAAAAGAAAGAAAAAACATTCAAGGTTGATTTTGTACGAGAAATCCGTGCAGACTCATACATTCTTCCGAACGAAGCAAAATGCAAGGCATATATTTTAAAAAACACAGACAAGATGAACGCTTCGGCTCAGAACGCTTTTCTTAAAACACTTGAAGAGCCGCCTTCACACGCAAGATTTATACTTTTGTGCGAGTCAAGAGCCGCGCTTCTTGAAACAATAATGTCGCGTGTCACACCGTTCAACCTTGGGGCTGATGACCATAGAATTACGGATGAGTACGCTCTCAAAGCCGATGAGCTTGCCGAAAAACTTGCTGTCGCTCTGACAGAAGTTACGGAGCTTAATTTTATGCGACTTTCGTCAGCTTTTGAAAAAGACAAAGATTTATTTCCTGTTACCCTCACATCGTTGCAGCTTATTTTCCGCGATGCAGTTGCAGTAAATACAGGAAGCAACATTACTCTGAGCCACCACGAAGATACAGCAAAACGTCTGGCGGCTAAATTCCCGTTAAAAACACTCATTGCACTTGTTGAAAACACAGAACATCTTTTTGACTGTATCAACAAAAACGCAAACAAAAATTTGCTTACAACCCGCTTCTGCAGTATACTCAGAAACACTGCTTACGGCGGATAACTACCATACAAATCCCGGAGGTACCAACTATGTCCAAAGTAGTCGGAATACGTTTTAAAGAGGTCGGTAAGATTTATTATTTTGATCCTCTTGACGTTGAATTTAAAAAAGGTGACTTTGCAATTGTCGAAACCGTACGCGGCATCGAATGCGGTGAAGTCGCAATGGAAAACAGAACAATAGATGACGAAGAAATCATAAAACCGCTTAAGCCGATCATCCGTCTTGCTACTCCTGAAGATCTCAAAACTGTTGAAAACAATAAGATTAAAGAAAAGGAAGCTTTTGAAATCTGCCTTAAGAAAATCGAAAACCACAAGCTTGACATGAAGCTTGTGGATGTTGAATATACTTTTGACGGAAGTAAGGTTCTTTTCTATTTCACATCTGACGGACGTGTTGACTTCCGTGAACTCGTAAAAGACCTTGCAAGCGTATTCAGAATAAGAATCGAGCTTCGTCAGATCGGTGTGCGCGACGAATCAAAGATGAAGGGCGGTCTCGGTATCTGCGGAAGGCCTTTCTGCTGTAACAGCTTTCTCGGTGATTTCCAGCCCGTTTCAATCAAGATGGCAAAGGAACAGGGACTTTCCCTTAACCCCACTAAAATCAGCGGTACGTGCGGAAGACTTATGTGCTGTCTTAAATACGAACAGAATGCATACGAGCATCTTCTTCACGTAACACCCAAGGTCGGTGCAATCGTTGACACTCCACAGGGTAAAGGCTCTGTTGTAGAAGTCAATCTTCTTAAAGGAATACTTAAAATCTGCCTCGACAGATATCCTGAAGCTGCTCCTGCAGTATATCACAGAAAAGATGTAAAGCTTATCAAGGACAAAAGAATTACTGTTGATAAATCAGAAATTGATGCATTAAAAGATATTGAATAAAGTAAAGAAAGCACCCATTCGGGTGCTTTTACTCTTTTCAAAACAGTATTATTGTTTTAATTTAGCTTTCAGTTAATTATTCCATCTTTTGAAAAACAAACCAATCCTGACGTTACTTCTCTTGACGGAAAATCATTTACATCATAGTTATCAAGATAATATTGATTAACTTCTTCGGCAAACACACACATTGACTTTATTCCGACATCGTTTTCATTTGCTTTGTCAATTTGCACTATCTCAAAATCAAAATAGTATTTCATAGAATCTGTATACGCTTCTATCGAAATTCTGAACGATTTTCGAACAGTTTCGCCATAGCTAACATCTTCTGCCACTCCCGGTTCAGCTTCAGTGTAATCAACAATCGGCTCATTAATGTAATCAAATAAAACTTCAACTTGTCTGTCAAGATCTTCACAATTTTTTGTTCCCTGAGAAAATTCAGCTATCAAAGCATTTTTATCCCTTTGATTGATAAGATTAAGTATTTTTTCAACAGCTTTATTGGCATCATAATGATCATATCCTGCAAAAAATCTTGACATTTTATGATTGATAACCGCAGCAATTTCAAAACTGTCACTTGACTTTTCGTTTTCAATCGTAGGTTCAGTTACAATGGTTTCAGATTCTCCGGGGGTCGTATCCTCATTTATGCTGCAACCTGAAAACAACAGTAAAACCAACATAAATACAAAAACTTTCTTCATTCTATATCACCCAAGAAATACGATTTAAAATTATCTCAATATCTTTGTGACTAACTTCATTCATCTTGTTAAACTATATGCCGCAGCGTTTCCTGCAACAATTCCGCTTGCCCATGCCCACTGGAGATTAAATCCACCGCAAGGTGCATCAACATCCAGAAGTTCACCTGTGCAGTAAAGACCTTCTGCAAATTTCGATTCAAGAGTTTTTGTATCAAACTCATCAAACACTGCTCCGCCGACGGTAATCTGTGCACTGTCAAAACCTCTTGTACCTGTTACTGTAAAAACACAGTTTTTCATATTACAGACGAATTTATTTATATCTTCGTTTCTCAGTTCACGTAATGTTATATCCTGCCTGAAACCTGAGTTTTTGATAATCAGATATCCTGCCTTCTTAGGTAAGATTCCGCACAATGCATCCTCAAGCAAAAGCGACGGGTTTCGTTTTTTTGCTTTTGCGATGAATTCATAGACCACTTCGTTTTTCATATCGGGAAGTATATCAAGACTGCATATGCAGTTGTTTTCCCTGACACTTCTGCTGACATCCATTATCGCAATTCCCGAAAGACCGTAATCTGCAAAAAGAATTTCACCTTCCGATTTATCGAGCATTTTGCCGTTTTTATCCTTCAAAAAAACAGTGGCTTTAACCCTTATCCCCTTGAGAAATTTAAGATTTTCTTTTACTGTAAGCTGAACCAGTCCGGGATAAAGCTGTGTAACCGTATGTCCTAAAGATTTAATTATCGGATATCCGCTTCCGTCGGAGCCTTGTGAGGGCGCCGCTTTTCCGCCTGTTGCGACAATAACCTTTCTGCACTCAATGCTGTCATTGATAACGAAAGTCTTATTGTTCTTTCGAACAGATGCTACTTTTGTATCTGTAATAACATCTATTCCAAGACGGTCTGCTTCAAACCTGAGGCAATCAAGAACACCCGTTGCTGTGTTACTCATAGGATAAACTCTTGATTCGCTGTCGGTGACACATTCAAGACCGATTGAAGAGAAAAATTCAATAATTTTATTCGGAGGGCAATTTTCCATAACAGCCGAAACCGCTTTTGTATTATAGCTTTTCGCATTTGCCGTAAGATTTGTAAGGTTGCATCTGCCGTTGCCAGTTGCAAGAATCTTTTTTCCTATTTTAGGTAAAGCTTCTATCAATACAACCGAAAGGTTATTATTCGTTTTCTTCGCACTTATTGCCGCAACAATTCCCGATGCGCCCGCACCTATAACAGCTATATCATACATTTGTGTCACCTCCCGAAACTGATTTAATACTATCATAAATCTCCGCTTTTAGCAATATAAATTTATCAAAGAAAACGGAGGTTAATATGATGATAATTGATTTATTTGCCGACAGTAAAATAACTGCCAAAGAAGATAAACTGCTTACCGAAGAAACCAAACGTGTTATCAGTGAGCTTAACAAAGCATATCTGCTGTTTAACGAGGTTACTGACCCTTATGAAACCGAATCCATAATTTACAGAATGAAAGAACTGGAAACGCATTACAGCTATCTTATAAAAGAGGCCAAGCTCGGCAAAGTTCATAATCCCTGTTTTATCGGCGGTATAAACATATGAAAACTGTTATAATAATATTGCTTGCTATCGGAGCTTTTGCTGTTTATTTTTCAATGTTAAAAAGCAAACATTTTTTCAAAAGTTTGATAAACACTGTCTTTCAGGGGCTTGCTTCACCGCTTGCGGTTAATGTTATCGGTCTTCTGACGGGCATAACCGTTGCTCTTAATTGGTATACAATAGTTTTTTCGTGTGTTTTCGGTACTCCTGCTTGCATAGCTCTTCTTTTTCTTGACACTATATTCAGATAAAACAATTAAACAGTTGTTTTTTGTTAAGATTTGATATATAATAACGCTGTATAATTAAGGATGTGGTTCTTTGAAAAAAAGACTTGTAAAATTCTTTTGTCTTTTCCTGACCGTTTTAATTTTAGTTGTCTGGAGCTATAACAACCTGACACTAAAAACAGTCGAAGCCTCCCTTGCATCCGATAAAGTAAAAGATGAAATCAGAATTGCACTCGTTTCTGACCTTCATTATTCTTTTATCTATGACAACAACGAAGTAATAAGTCGTGTTAAAGAAACAAAACCTGATATCATATTTGTTCTGGGCGATATGTACTCCAGAGGAATGACAGGCAGAATTGACGATGTTATAAGTTTTTTAGAAAAGCTTTCAGAAGTTGCAGATATTTATGCAGTTACAGGCGACCACGATTATGATGACGAATATAAACAAAAAATAAATAATCTTGAAAAGGTTTATCTGCTCGATTACATCTATCGCGACATTGAAGTTAAGGGTAATAAACTCAGAATTTACGGAATAGACAATGTTTATTTCTCTGATACCTTCAACCTTGCAAATGAATTTGAAACACCGCCACAAGACAGAATCAATATTCTTCTTTCCCACATCCCGTCAATGTCTCACTACGGCGATTTTGGTTTTGATTACGTTTTCAGCGGTGATACCCACGGCGGAATGATTCGTTTGCCCTTCCTCGACGGATTGTACTATAACGGTCATATTCTGCCTAAAATCACATATAACGGAACCATTACTGACAAAGGTTTATATGAATTTGAAAACACCGGTCTGTATGTTACTTCGGGAATCGGAAACTATCCCCTTCCCCTTCGCTTCAACTGCAGACCTGAAATATGTTTAATAAAAATTAAAGGAGAGTAAAAAATGAGCTACGCTGATAAATTATTTATTGATATGTGTAAGAATATTCTTGAAAACGGTACCGATACCAAAGGTGAGAAAGTCCGTCCCGTATGGGAAGACGGCACACCTGCTTACACACAGAAGCTTTTCTGTGTCGTAAACAGATATGACCTTAAAAAGGAATTTCCCGCACTTACATTAAGACGTACTGCTTTCAAGTCCTGCGTTGATGAAATCCTTTGGATTTGGCAGAAAAAGTCCAATAATATCACTGACCTTAACTCACACATCTGGGATTCATGGGCGGACGAAAACGGCAGTATCGGCAAGGCTTACGGTTATCAGCTCGGTGTTAAGCACCAATATAAAGAAGGTATGTTTGACCAGGTTGACAGAGTTCTTTACGACCTAAAAAACAATCCGTTCAGCCGCCGTATTATGACAAATATCTACAATCACCACGACCTGAGTGAGATGGGACTTTATCCCTGTGCATACAGTATGACCTTCAATGTAACTCAGGGTGAAAACGGCAAGCTCGTGCTCAACGGTCTTCTCAATCAAAGAAGTCAGGACGTACTTGCTGCAAACAACTGGAATGTTGTTCAGTACTGTGTTCTTCTTCATATGTTCGCACAGGTGTGCGATATGGAAATCGGTGAATTCGTACACGTTATTGCAGATGCTCATATTTATGACAGACACATCCCAGTCATTCAGGAACTTATCAAGCGTGAGCCTCTCCCCGCTCCAACCTTCTGGATCAATCCTGAAATCAAGGATTTCTACGATTTCACGGTTGACGATGTAAGGCTTGACAACTACGAAACACACGAGCAGATCAAAAACATTCCTATCGCAGTCTGAGGTGGATTAATATGAAGTTAATAGTTGCGGTTGATAAAGAATGGAATATCGGCAATAAAAATGATCTTCTTTTTTATATTCCCGATGACCTTAAGTTCTTCCGTTCAAAAACAATAGAAAAGGTTTGTGTTATGGGAAGAAAGACACTTGAATCATTCCCTAATTCAAAGCCGTTAAAAAACAGAGTAAACATCGTTCTTTCAAGAAACAAAGACCTTGAAGTTGAAGGTGCAACCTTCGTTTCTGACCTTGAGGAACTCAAAAATGTTCTTTCACAGTACAACAGCGATGACGTTTACGTTATTGGCGGTGAATCAATTTACACCTTACTTTTGCCTATGTGCGACACAGCAATCATTACACACGTTGATGCAGTTGCAGACGAGGCTGACAAAAAATTTCCTGCCCTTTCTCCTGATGAATGGATGCTTTCTGAAGATTCAGGTGAAAAAGAATGTAACGGATATAAATTCCGTTGGTGTGAATATAAAAGAAAATAATATAAAAATTAAATGCTCGGCTTAAACCGAGCATTTTTCTTTTGCAAGATGAGCTGTGCTGTTGAGGTAGCAAAGCTCAATGTCATAACCGTAGGGTCCTGTATTTTCTTTATAAATTATAATTTTCGTAACTCCTGTATTAGAAAAAGCAGGATCAAAAAGACGGGTGTCCTGTGCCTTGACAGCGTGCAGAAAAATATCTGTATTGAATCCTCCGTGGGCAACACACATTACCTTTTCACCGTTATGATAGTGGTTTTTCAGGTAAGCTATTACATTTTCTGCCCTTCTGCGGTGAGAGTCCTGATTCTGTCCGTCACCGTTAATAAGATTTCCGCTGACATCTATTCCTTCGGGAGCAAGTATTTTTCCGTCAAACTCAGCATTAAGTTCGTCAAAAGTAACAGCAGAATAATCCTCACCTATACCGCATTCAATAAGCCACGGCATTGTATAAACATACTTTTCCGAGCACTCATTCTGCATAACAGCAAGGTAAGCGGTCATTGTTGCTCGACGTAACGGACTTGCAAAAACTGCATCAAATTTTACATCCTTGTAGTACTCACCGAGCATTTCAGCCTGATATTTGCCAAGCTCTGTTAACGGAGGGTTGACCAATTGGTCACGTGTAAGCTCTTCTTCGGGTACACCGTAACCATCCTTAATATTTGTGCAGGACTGACCGTGTCTTACAATATAAAGTTCCATTTCAATAATCGGTGTCTGCTTTTCCATCATTACACTTCCATTTTATATTTTGTACGAAATTGAATTTATCTCAACGGTAAACTCAGCATTCTGAGCCTCTTCTGTGCTGACTGTAAACTGAGGATAAAGCATCCTCGGCTCAAGATGCTCCTTATCTGTATGTGAGTCGACAAAGCTGAAATCAATCGGCTCACCGTTTCGTTTGAAAACAATATTCTTCTTTTTCAGGTGGAAGAATATCGGAGATTTGATTGAAAACTCCGTAACGTCATCTTTAACGCTTTTTGTTGCTTTAAGGTTCTTTACCTGAAATATCATTTTACCTTCGCAACAGACTGAAAGACTGTCAGGATTGTTAAAAACAGTACATCCTCCGCG
>JAZRNR010000013.1:0-91835 GCA_045648305.1 Acutalibacteraceae bacterium | reverse complement strand
GGTACACTCAGCTTCTCAGGCGCTAAGCTCCTCGACGACGAAGGCGATCTTGTAGCAGGTATTCCGATGTGCGCTCCCGAAGGTGATGCAGGTACAGGTATGGTTGCTACAAATGCTGTTGCTGCACGTACAGGTAACGTTTCTGCAGGTACATCAATCTTTTCAATGGTTGTTCTTGAAAAGATGCTTTCAAAGGTTTACACCGAAATCGATATGGTTACTACTCCGTCAGGCAGACCCGTTGCTATGGTTCACTGCAACAACTGCACTTCAGACATGAACGCGTGGGTTAACCTTTTCAAGGATACACTCGGTCTTATGGGACACGAGGTTGACATGGGTGAGCTTTTCACAAAGCTTTATCTCAAGAGCCTTGAAGGTGATCCTGATTGCGGCGGAGTTACGGTTTACAACTATCTTTCAGGTGAGCCTATAACCGGCTTTGACGAAGGCAGACCTGTTATCGTTAGAAGCCACGAAAAGCCGTTCACACTTGCTAACTTCCTTAAAGCACATCTTTATTCAACACTCGCTTCACTCGCAGCAGGTATGGTAATTCTTGAGGATGAAAAGGTTGCTATCGACAGACTTATGGGTCACGGCGGACTTTTCAAAACTCCCGGTGTAGGACAGAAATATCTTGCTGCTGCAACTAATTCTGCAGTATGGGTTATGGAAACTGCCGGCGAAGGCGGACCTTACGGTATGGCACTTCTTGCAGCTTACCTCAAAAACAACGAAAAGCTTCTTGAAGACTTCCTCGCTGACGATATTTTCGCTGATGCACCCGGCACAAAGCTTGAGCCGTTGACAGCAGACATTATGGGCTTCAGAGATTACCTCAGACGTTTCCTCAAGGGGCTCGAGGTTGAAAAGGCAGCAATTGAAACACTTTGATTGGAGGAACTGTTATGAAAAATTACGAATTCTGGTTTGTAGTCGGTTCACAGTTTCTTTACGGTCCCGAGGTGCTTGAAACTGTTGAAGGAAGAGCAAAGGAGATGGCTGAAGAATTAAGCAAGGCTCTCCCCTATCCTCTTGTTTATAAAGTTACTGCTAAGACAAACAAAGAAATTACAGACATTGTAAAAGAAGCAAATTATGACGATAACTGCTGCGGTATCATCACATGGTGCCACACATTTTCACCCAGCAAAATGTGGATAAACGGTCTTGCAGCTTTGCAGAAGCCGTACTGTCATTTTGCAACACAGTATAACCGTGAAATCCCCAACGATGAGATTGATATGGACTTTATGAATCTCAATCAGGCGGCACACGGTGACCGTGAGCACGGCTTTATTGCAGCAAGACTCAGAATGCCGAGAAAGGTTATCGCAGGCTACTGGCAGGACGAAAAAGTCCACAAGAAGATTGCTGACTGGATGAAAGCAGCTGTCGGTGTTTCTGTCAGCAAAAATATGAAGGTTATGCGCTTCGGTGACAACATGCGTGAAGTTGCAGTAACCGAGGGCGACAAGGTTGAAGTTCAGACAAAGCTCGGCTGGCAGGTTAACACCTGGGCTGTAGGCGACCTTGTGAAAGAGATGAACAACGTAACAGAAGCTGAAATTGATGCTCTTGTTGACGTATATAAATCAAATTACGACATTGCAACAGACAACCTTGAAGCAATCCGATATCAGGCTAAGGAAGAAATTGCAATGAAGAAAATGATGGACAGCGAAGGCTGTATGGCATTTTCCAACACATTCCAGGACCTTTACGGTATGGAACAGCTTCCAGGTCTTGCTTCACAGCACCTTATGGCTCAGGGCTACGGCTATGGCGGCGAAGGCGACTGGAAGGTTTCCGCAATGACAGCCATTATGAAGGCTATGGGTGAAAACGGTAACGGTGCTTCTGCATTTATGGAAGATTATACATACCACCTTGCAGAGGGTCAGGAATACAGCCTTGGTGCACATATGCTTGAGGTATGCCCCAGCCTTGCTGCAGACAGACCGAGAATCGAAACACATCACCTCGGAATCGGTATGAACGAAAAAGACCCTGCACGTCTTGTATTTGAAGGTAAGGCAGGAGATGCTATTGTTGTTTCACTTGTTGACATGGGCGGACGTCTTCGTCTTATCTGTCAGGATATCGTTTGTGTGAAGCCCATTATGCCGATGCCTAACCTCCCCGTAGCAAGAGTTATGTGGAGAGCTATGCCTGACCTTACAACAGGCGTTGAATGCTGGATTACTGCAGGCGGTGCACACCACACAGTTCTTTCTTACGATGTCTCAGCTGAGCAGATGAAAGACTGGGCAAGAATGATGGATATTGAATTTGTCCACATCACAAAGGACACAAGCGTTGATTCTCTTGAAAAAGAGCTTTTCCTCAACGACCTTGCATGGAAGCTTAAGTGAGGTAATTATGTTAGAATCATTAAAAGAGCTTGTTTGTAAAGCTAACCTTGAACTTCCGAAATACGGACTTGTCACCTTCACATGGGGTAATGTTTCAGGTGTTGACCGTGAGTCAGGTCTTATGGTTATCAAGCCGAGCGGTGTTGAATATGACAATATGACAGCGGAAGATATGGTTGTTGTTTCACTTGAAACAGGAGAAAAGGTTGAGGGTAAATGGAAGCCTTCATCAGACACTGCAACACACGTTGCTTTATATAATGCCTTCCCTGAAATCGGCGGTATTGTTCACACTCATTCACGTTGGGCAACATCCTTTGCTCAGGCAGGAAGAGGTATCCCTGCTTACGGCACAACTCACGGTGACTACTTCTACGGTGAGATTCCCTGCACAAGAAAGATGACACCCGAAGAAATCGGCGGTAAATACGAAAAAGAAACAGGAAACGTAATCATCGAAACATTCAGAGGAATCGACGAAAATACAATTCCTGCGGTACTCGTAAACAGCCACGGACCTTTTTCCTGGGGTACTGACCCTGAAAATGCAGTCCACAATGCGGTTGTTCTTGAAGAGCTGGCTTTTATGGCGTTGCAGACAGAAGCACTTAATCCCGATATCAAACCTATGCAGCAGGAGCTTCTTGACAAGCATTTCTTAAGAAAGCACGGCAAAAACGCATATTACGGACAAGATAAATAATCACAGAAAACGGAGCGTATCGTGTGATACGCTCCGTTAGTTTTATCTTATATAACAGGTATGTATGAAAGGATCAAATTTATAAAAGACTCAATAAAGTTGAATATCATTTCAATAATATTGATTTCTTCTGTACCCTCATCTATTTCTTCTTCGGCATCAATTTCAGGCGACTGATCGATAAGGCCGATATACTCTGAAAAAACTGAGGATGTTTCAAAGCTTTCAGGTTCAGACTGGTTAACTGAAAAAAGAATAAGACCTGCATCGTTAAGCAGAGAAACGTCACTTTCATCAATAACACCGTCGTGGTTACAGTCTGCCGCCATATAAACAGCTTCACTGACATCATCCTGAGTGAGCATTCCGTTTGCAAGGCAGTAAACGATAATTGAATCCTGACCGTCATACCAGCCGTCACCGTTAACATCACCGAAAACAACCACTGTATAGTTCGTTGTGACGTTCTTCTGTTTAACAGCCACTACAGAGCCTGTACCCATAACTTTATTTTTGGACGGTGTTGCGGTAACTGAAAGGTACTTAAGATTAAAATAATCTTTTATTTCGGTATCTGAAACATTTGCCGTAAAGCCGTAAATAAATTCATCACTAACAGTTGCCGTTGTTGCCTTCGGAGATTCTCTGTAAATGCTCTGGCGGCAAACCGAACAGGTTGATCTGTCCGTACCGGTCTGAGTAATGGTCGGCATAACATAGTAGACCCAATCTCCGTAATTATGACCCAAAGCATCAACAGTTTCACCCTGAACTATAATCTGACCGCAATCAGCACAGCATTGGTCACCTGTGTAACCTTCACCTTCACAAGTAGCCTCTTTCTTGTTTTTAAGAATTGTTTCACCGTGTCCGGCAGCTTCTGAAAGTATTTCGCCGCAGAATCGGCACACTTCAGGATCGGTGCAGGTTGCGCTGCCTTCCGAAGAATGATAATGTACAGCTTCAAAAACAGCAGTTACAACAACGCCTGATGTGACATTGGTTGTTTCTTTATCCCATCCGATAAAATTATAATGATATCTTTCATCAGAATCCCTCTCAGGGATTTTTTCACACGTTATTGATGTTCCGTAAGGAACATATGCAGATTCGATCAGCGTTCCGTCATAATTGCGGAATTCAACAAGAACAAGCAAGTTGGATAACCCGAAATCAATCTCGTCGCAGAGATAATCAACATATGCCTGATTCTGCGCTGTTACACCGTCTGCCGAAAGATCTGCAAAAAGACTTTCAACCGTTTTGAGGGTACCTTCAAGATAATTGCCCGAATCAGGAAAGAATCCACCTTCATCAAGTATATTCTGAGCAAGATCTCTTTTTTCTCTGAGTTCACTAACATCTATCGGTGTTACTGTTGAAAGGTAACAATAGATGTATTCGCCACCCGCATCCGCATTCAGGTCAGCAGGTCTTGTTGCAGATGAAAGAGTTGACGCAACTTTAAACTGTGAAGTGCTTGAGCTGCCGAAGCTTATCGACGTTATCGGAGGACCTGCATTCTCATCGTAGCAAGCATATGCATATATGTAATGTCCGCCTGCGCCCTTATTAAGGTCGACGTCATTAACTCTTGTATATGTGCATTTTTCTCCGTTTACGGTTATCTCCGTCGAGCTCCACGATTCTGCCTTATCCCCCACAAAGAACTTTACATCACGCAGCGCCTTTGACGGGTCGGTCGTTGTCTGATAGCCCATATAGATATAGCTACCGCCTGAATCCGCATTAAGATCTTTATCGATTATTGTGTATCCGCTGTTTGTCAGAGTGTTTTTGGCTGAAGATGCCGTTGCTGCAGCTGAAACAGATATCGAAGAAATATATTCATTCGTGCCTGAACCACCGTAGTATTCGGACTTCTCCCATACAAAGTTCATTGCCTTTCCGTTCCATGCTTCATAGTACGTCACTGTGTGAGTTGAATATGTTGAGGTATCTCTTTCATCGATTTCAATAACACCGTAACCTCGGCATTTATCATTACCGTAGGACTCAAATGTTATACCGGGCATCTGCAAAAAGCCTATGCCTTTATACTTTCCGTGGAAAGAGTTTGAATGGTCATGTCCCGTAACAACACCAAGAACATCTCCTCTTTCGAGAAGGGCATCAAACTGACCGCCGTTAACTGCAGGAGGACACGGGAACTCACCAAGGAATCCCGACGCGCTTGAATTAAGATTCTGCGAATATTTCTTACCGAGGTATATTTTGGCACCAGTTGAACTTTCAGTCAGAAGGTTATAAATTTCAGGCAAGGCAATATGCTGAAACATCATAGAATTAACCTTATGTCCAACCTGATTTTCAAGGGCAATACCTGTTTCTTTGTACCACTGAATCTGATCCTCACGGACATGGTCATAACCACCGTCAGCATAAGTAAGCGAATCGATCATCCAGAGATTAAACGCAATATCATCGCCATCAGAAGAATAGACGGGAATATTGCAGTTTCCGAAACCGTTGAGCGAAGGTTTTGCATCGTAAGTCAAACAATTGCCCAAAGACGAATATACACTGTGCATATACTCTTTTGAAACTCCGTATTCATCGTCATGATTTCCGAAAGTATAAGCATAGGGAATGCCACGGTCAATAAGAGGCTGGATTATTTTCTGCGCGCCTGCTTTGAACTTGCTTTCAGAGCTGACAACAACATTATCGCCCGTAAAAACAACAAGATCGGGCTTTTCATTATCAAGAGCATCGCTCATAAGATCAATCATTTTCTGATACGGTGAATCATCATCCTGACAATCAGCAAAGACAAGAATTTTGAATTTGCCGCCCGAATCAAATCTGAGCTTGCCGTCAAAAGCGGAAACTGCCGGAGTATACAAACTGAATCCTATGGTAAAAACAAGTGATATTACAAGCAAAGCTGAAATTAAACTTTTAATTTTCATAACGCACTACACCTCCATTACTTTATAATAACACAATTACAACAACCGTCAATAAGTATTTTTCATTAAACATAAAAAATAACGTCTGATTGACAAAATAATTAAAAGATAATATAATAAATCAGTTAAGTATCCACATAATATGAGGTGCAAAATTATGGATAAGCTCGTGTCGGTTATTATTCCCACACATAAAAGAGAGGTTAGCTGCCTTTCGGTTGCTGTTGATTCAGCACTTAACCAGACATATAAAAACATTGAAATAATTATTGTTGATGACAGCCCTTCGACATATGAGAAACGTGATGAAGTCAAAGCTTATGCTGAATCAATTGTTCACGATAAGCTGATATACATCCAGAATGAGAAAAATCTCGGTGGCTCCCTTACGCGAAACCGCGGTATAGAAGCTGCACACGGAGATTACATCACCTTCCTTGATGACGATGATGAATACGTTCTTGACAAAATTGAAAAGCAGCTTCGCTATATGCTTGAAAATGACCTTGAAATGACTTTTTCAAACACGGTTATGTGCAAAAACGGTCAACCCGTTGAAGTAAGAGATTTCAAAGATATTCCTGCATTTGACAATGAAACTCTTCTTCGTTATCACCTGCTTTATCACCTTACCGGAACATCAACGTATATGTTCAAGGCTGAAAAACTCCGTGAAATCGGCGGATTCGACAATGCTCTGTGCGGCCAGGAATTCATCCTTATGCTTAAGACTATTGAAGGTGGTCTTAAAATCGGATATATGGACGTAAACGATGTTCTTCATACAATCAGTGCAGAGGGAAGCATATCTTTCAGCAGAAATAAAATTCAAGGTGAAAAGAATCTCTATAAAAGAAAGACACAGTATTTTCCAAAACTCAGCAAAAAAGAAATCCGTTACGTTAAATTCAGGTACCATGCAATTATGGCAATTGCTTACAAGCGAAACTCTATGTACGGAAAAATGATTGGCGAAGCAATCGTATCAGTTGTAACCTCACCTTTCGATTTCATCAGCGAATGTCTTTCACTTCTAAAAAACACAATTGAACAAAGAACTAAATAATAGTTCAGGCGGCAACACAAAACAATGTGTTGCCGCCTGATTTTTACAAGAATCCCGTAATTCCGGTAACATTAATAATTGTTTATATACCCTTCCGTAAAGTGTGCCGCCGTTGCTCCGTCAGAAACTGCCGTAACAACCTGACGCAAAGCCTTCGTTCTTACATCACCTACAGCAAAAACTCCGTCAATATTCGTTTTCGTTGATTCATCTGCAATTATATAACCGTAGTCATCAAGCTTCAATTTGCCCTTGAAAAGCCCCGATGCAGGCTTTCTGCCAATACTTACAAATAAGCCATCACAATCAATATTTTTCACTTCAGATGAAATAATATTTTCAACCTTTATGCCGTTTAATCTTTTATCCGCAACCAATTCTTTCACACTGCTGTCCCATAGGAATTCAACATTTTCGGCCCTCTTAAGCTGACCGTGATAGATCTTTGTTGCCCTGAGTTCATTTCTTCTGTGAATGAGATAAACCTTTTTAGCAAGCCTTGAAAGGTAAATTGCATCCTCTGCTGCCGAATTACCGCCTCCGACGACAGCAACAACCTTATCTTTATAAAACCTTCCGTCACAGTGAGCACAATAATGAACACCTTTCCCGACAAGCGCCTGTTCTCCGACAATACCGAGTTCACGCGGATTAGCACCTGTTGCAATTATAACCGCTTTGGATTTATATTCATTTGCCGCACCCTTAACAGATTTTGTCTTTCCGTCAAGACTTACTTCAAGAATTTCATCATATTCCGTTTTAGCTCCGTAGCGTTCAGCACCCTGCTGCATTTTAAAACCAAGACTGATTCCGTCTATCCCCTCTTCAAACCCGGGATAATTATCTATAACATCCGTAAGTGTCATCTGACCGCCTACCGAAAACTTTTCGATGACAAGTGTGTCAAGTCCTGCCCTTGCTGAATAAAGTGCTGCTGAGTAGCCTGCCGGGCCGCCGCCGATTATTATTACATCATAAAGGTGACTCATATAAAATCCTCCTTCTCTTTTATGCTTATATTATAGAACTTGTCATATGCATTTTCTGTGACTCAATCACAAAACTGCTGTAAATATTGACAGCAGAAAAAAACAAACTTATAATTTAATCGATTAACTACTGAGGTGAAATTATGAAAATCACTTGTCTTGTTGAAAATACAACTCAGATTGACACTATTGAGTGCGAACACGGACTTTCGCTGTTTATTGAACATAACGGTCTGAAAATCCTGTTTGATATGGGACAGACAGAATTGTTTTACGAAAATGCACAGAAGCTCGGGATTGATCTTCGTGATGTTGATTTTGCCGTTCTTTCTCACGGTCATTATGACCACGGTGGCGGACTGAAAAAATTTCTTGAAATCAACAACTCTGCACCCGTTTATTTAAACAGGTACGCATTCGAACCCCACTATAACGGTACGGAAAAATATATCGGTCTTGATGTTTCACTAAAAAACAACGATCGCTTGATTTTTACTGACGACGAATTTAAAATCACAGACGGAATAACACTGTTTTCCTGTAACAATAAAATCAAACAGCATTACCTTGGAAGCTGCGGGCTTAATATGGTTGAAAACGGAATTATTGTGCCTGACGATTTCAGACACGAACAATATCTGTTTATTGAAGACAACGGTAAAAAAATCCTCATAAGCGGTTGTTCTCATAAGGGTGTTATGGACATAACGGAATGGTTCGATCCTGACGTTCTTATCGGCGGTTTTCACTATTCAAAATTTGATCTTAACGATAAGCTTGCGGGATACGCCAAGTTTCTTGACAGCTTTCAAACAAGATATTATACCTGCCACTGTACGGGAACCGAACAGTATGAATTTATGAAAAACTATATGAGTAACCTTGAATACCTTTCCTGCGGACAGTCGATTGAATTTTAAAGAGGTGTAACTATGGATTACTGTGCTTTTGAAAAGGCATTTTCTGACACTTTTGATTTTTGGAACCTTATTTCTGATAACGACAAAAAAACAATATGTGAAAACACACGCACATTTTCCTTTCCGAAAGGAACAACCGTTCACGACGGTAACAGTTGTTCGGGTGTGTTTGTTATTAACTCAGGCAGTCTGAGAGTTTACGTTTTATCGGATGAAGGAAAGGAAATCACTCTTTACCGACTTCACAAAGGAGAGATGTGTATGCTTTCCGCTTCTTGTGTTCTTCAAGCAATAACTTTTGATGTTGTGGTTGATGCCGAAGAGGATTGTGAATGTATGGTGATTAACGGTGATATCTTTTCACAGTTATCCGAGAAGATTCCCGAAATCAAAATTTTTGCTTTGGAAACTGCTGTCGAAAGATTTTCAGATGTTATGTGGGTTTTACAGCAGATACTTTTTATGAGTATGGATAAACGTCTTGCAATTTTTCTTTTAGATGAATCAAACCGACTCGGTTCGGATAATATAGAATTGACTCACGAGCAAATCGCAAAATACATCGGATCTGCCCGTGAGGTCGTTTCAAGAACTCTTAAATATTTTTCAAACGAAAAAATCGTTGAAAACTCGCGAAAAGGAGTAAAAATCATCAACAAGGAGCTTCTGAAAAAATCAGCCCTCTAAGAGTGCAAGAATCTGATTTTTCGGTCTTGCTCCCGATGACACATTAACAACTTTTCCGTTTTCAATAACAGCCAGCGTCGGTACACTGTAAACATCAAAAGCCTGTGCAAGCTCGGGTTCATTATCTATATTGATTTTACCAATCAGGTACTGAGGATTTTCTTCTGCAATCTGCTCCACCAACGGCAAAACCATACGGCAGGGACCGCACCAATCTGCATAGAAGTCGAGAAGAACCTTCTTTTCACTTTTTAATATTTCTTCGAAGTTGTTTTTATTTACAATTACAGCTGACATAAACTGCACATCCTTTCTTTTCTTTGTGGTTTTAGTATAACCGCTTTTAAAAAATAAATCTGTGACCAAGTCACAAATACAGCAAATCATACAAAATAAGACCGGATTTTTTTACTTTGATAAAGTTTAAAAATCCGGTCTTTTGTTGATTTTTAAGCAGTAAATTGCTATACTGAATTTAATATGTTTAAGGAGGCAAATGTATGCTTTATCCAAAGAATAAAGACAAAAAATTAAGCCTTGAGCTTTTCAAAAATCCGACATCCGAGTATCGCTGTACGCCTTTCTGGGCATGGAACTGCGACCTTAAGTTAGATGAACTCGAAAAAGAAATTGACTTTATGAAAGAAATGGGCATGGGCGGTTTCCACATGCATACACGTGTTGGTCAGTCCACACCGTACCTTTCAGATGATTATATGGCAAACATAAAGGGCTGTACCGAGAAGGCAAAAAAAGAAAATATGCTTGCCTGGCTTTACGACGAGGATAAGTGGCCCTCAGGCTTTGCAGGCGGACTTGTTACAAAGAAGCCCGAAAACAGGCAGAAATTCCTCCTTGGAACATTTGACCCATCAAACGTTGAAGGTGTTTTTCTTGCAAAATACGATATAAAGCTTGACGACGAAGGATACCTCGCTTCATACAAAAAACTCAGTGAAAACGAAAAAGCAGCTGATACAGAGTGGTATATATCTCTTGAAACATCAAAATCCGATCCGTGGTATAACCTTGAAACATATGTTGACACACTTTCAAAATCTGCAATCGACGATTTCATTAACACAACACACGAAAGATATAAGGAAGTGGTTGGTGGCGACTTCGGAACAACTGTTCCTGCGATTTTCACGGATGAGCCTCAGGTTTTCCGTAAGAGTTGCATAGACCATTCTCTTGACGCTGAAGACGTTAAATTCCCGTTTACAACCGATTTTCCCGAAACATACAAAGCTACCTACGGTGTTGATTTCTTTGACACTCTCCCCGAGCTCGTCTGGGAGAAAAAAGAAGGCTGCAGCCTTTCAAGATACCGCTATCACGACCATGCAACGGAAAGATTTGCCGAAGCATTCTGCGACAATGTAGGTTCATGGTGCAGCAACAACAATCTTCTTCTTACAGGTCATATGATGGAAGAGCCTACACTTGAAAGCCAGACCTGCGCTATCGGTGAAGCAATGCGTGCTTATCGTTCGTTCGGTCTCCCGGGAATTGATATGCTCTGCGACAGACGAGAATTCACAACTGCAAAGCAGGCAGCAAGTGCAACACATCAGTTCGGTTATCCCGGTGTTATGAGTGAACTTTACGGTGTTACAAACTGGGATTTCGACTTCAGAGGCCACAAGCTTCAGGGTGACTGGCAGGCAGCACTCGGCGTAACAGTACGTGTACCGCATCTTTACTGGGTATCAATGAAGGGCGAAGCAAAGCGTGACTACCCTGCTTCAATCGGCCATCAGTCCGCATGGTATAAAGAGTATTCATACATTGAAGATCACTTTGCAAGAGTTAACACAATGCTCACAAGAGGCACTGCGGACATTAAAATAGGTGTAATCCATCCCATTGAATCGTATTGGCTTCACTACGGTCCTACAGACAAAACAAGTGTTATCCGTGATGAAATGGACGAGAGATTCAGCCAGATTACAGAGTGGCTTCTTTACGGTACACTTGATTTTGATTTCATCTGCGAATCCTTGCTTGAGGATCAGTTCGGTGGTGCGGACACAAGCTTCAAAGTCGGAAAAATGGCATATGACGTTATCGTTGTTCCTGCTTGCGAAACTATCCGTAAGACTACACTTGATAAGCTCAACGAATTCGCTTCAAACGGCGGCAAAGTAATCTTCATGGGTGAAATTCCCACAATGGTTGACGCTGTGGCTTCAGACGCACCGAAGGCACTTGCAGAAAAATGCGAATTAATCAGCTGGAGCAAGTCAAAGCTTTTTGAAGTGCTTTCACCGTTCCGCACAGTCGATATCCGTGACGACAGAGGCAACCCTTCAGACAACCTTATGTATGCTCTTCGTAACGACGGTGACGGAAAAAATCTTTTCATCTGTCATATCAAAGACACACTCAGAACAGCTATCGATCAGGAAGAAAATTATACTGTAACAATCAAAGGGGAATTCAAGCCCGTTCTTATGGATTCACTCACGGGCGAAATTTCTGACTACCCTGCTTCTTATTCTGACGGAAATACAATTCTTCAGTGGAATTGCTTCTCACAGTCAAGCATACTTCTTCGTCTTGAGCTGGGCAAGGCTGAATCCTCTGAAATCAAGGCAGAAGAAAAAGGTGAGCTTGAATACATAAATGATGATATTGAAGTAATTCTTGACGAGCCTAACGTATGTGTACTCGATATGGCTGAGTGGAAAATTGACGATGGCGAATGGCAGAAAAAAGAAGAAATGCTTCGCCTTTGTGTCAAAGCCAAGGAAGATCTCGGATTTTCAACTGACTCTATTCACGGTGTTCAGCCTTGGGTTATGGGTAAAGTTGAGGCTAAAAATACAATCACAGTAAAAACTACATTCAACTCTGACATTGAAGTTGAAAACGCAATACTTGCTCTTGAAGACTTTGATGACTGCGAAATTATTTTCAACGGTAATAAAATTGAAAAAGTTGCCCAGGGTTACTACGTTGACTTCTCAATCACAAAAGTAAACATCGGCAAAATCAACAAGGGTGAAAATACAGTCATTGTTACAAAGCCGTTCACAGTTGTTTCCAACGTTGAAAATATGTTCATCCTCGGCGACTTCGGCGTTCAGGTTGCTGGTACTGCAGTTAAACTTACTGCACCGAACAACAAGATTCATTTCGGTGATCTCGCATGTCAGGGATTCCCCTTCTATGGCGGTGTTATGACATACAGACTCAAGATTGAAGGCGGTAAGGACACAAAGCTTTGTCTCGGACTTTTCAAAGCACCATGCGTCTGTGCTGAGCTTGACGGAAAAAGAGTTGCAAACCTTTCGCTTTCTCCGCATGCTGTTGACCTCGGCAAGCTTTCTGAAGGTGAACACACTCTTGACCTTATTGTATCTCTCAGCAGAATCAACACTTTCGGTACACTCCATATGTGCGACGGCAGACGTGATTGGTTCGGTCCTGACGGATGGTACACAGAGGACGAAGACTGGACATACGGTTATATGCTCAAGCCTACAGGCCTTATAACTGCACCTCGTATGTATAAAAAATAAGATATAAAGCTGACCGCCTGCTGAAAACCAGCAGGCGGTATTTTTATAAGCTATTAAAATTTTGAGAACGCACTCAAGCTCTGATTTTAAAGTTTTGAGAAACCGAAGTTATTTATGAGTGCATCAATTTTCTGTTTCTGTTTGCAAAGCGGACAATCGTGGAATGAAACCGTAAAGTATCCCGGAATATCGTTCGGGTCAAATACTGAATTTACTGGATAACCTCCGCATTCTTTCTTTGTTGCGAAAATTGAAGCAATACCGACAACTTCACCGCCGTAATATCTGATAGCCTCAATTGCAGAGTTAGCTGTGTAACCTGTTGCAACTGAAACAGCGAGTATGAGGACGTGCTTACCCTGAATCATCGGAGCATAGTTATCTCTGAAAATGAGCTGAGAAGCACCTGTCATTTCAGGAGTAACAACATAAATTGTCTGGTGAGCATTGATGTTCATAAAGTTGTTTTCAGTAAGCTCATCAGCAAGGCAGGTACCGATTACCTCTGTACCGTCAAGGCAAAGGATTGTGTCGATAATCTGAGTGTTATAGTTATAATTTCTGCAAAGCTCTTTTGCAACTGCTCTTGCCTCTGAAAGACGTGATTTCTGAGCAGCAACATCGATATAGTAGTTACTGTGAGAATGGTTAGAAGCAAAATGTCCTTCCATTACACGAAGATGCAGATCATTATTTTTGGTTTTGATTTTAATTACGTTTTTTTCAGGCATACTGAACACCTCTTTAAAGAATTGTACATAAGATTATGTGTTATTATTTTACAACATATGCACAATAAATTCAATAGTTTTGTTAAAATTTTTATTATAATTTAATATATTCGCACTACATAACAAAAAGAGGCAGGGAACCCTGCCTCTTTAAGATTATAATATCAGATTTTGTCAATATTACCAACAGCGTAATTAAGTATTTTCAAAGCATCCATTGAGTTAACTTTTCCGTCACGGTTGACATCTGCGGCTTCGAAAGCTTTATCCTTGAGTGTAATCTTGTCAACTGAATGATTAAGACAATAAAGAGCATCAACTGAGTTTATTTTACCATCATTGTTTACGTCACCGTATACAACTTCCTTTAAAGCCTCAAGAAGGATCTCGTTGTTTATACCGACTGTAACATTATCCCACTGCTCGTCTGTTCCGCTATACTCAGCATCTGTGAGTGCTGAACATTCCATAAATGCACCCTTACCGATGCTTGTGATTGATTTGGAAAGTGTTACTGACTTAAGACCTGAACATTTTCTGAAAGAATAGTTACCGATTGAAGTAACATTTTCGGGAATTTCAACTTCTTCAAGACCTGTGCAACCATAGAACGCATAGTGACCGAGTGTTTTTACAGTTGCAGGAATTTCGATATCTTTAAGGCTTGCACAGTCACGGAATGCTGAATCACCGATTTTTGTAAGACCTTCGGGAAGTGTAACCTCCTCAAGATTTCCGCAACCGATAAATGCATCGTTACCGATTGTTGTAACACCGTCGGAAACGATGATCTTCTTAATCTGATCCTTGTATTCAGCCCACGGTGCAGGGTTTGATGTATCGTAGTTTGTCATCTTGCCTGTGCCGTCGATTGTAAGCACACCTGTTTCCGTATTGAACGCCCATGTGAGGTTATCACCGCAGGTGCCTGCTTTATAATGAATTGTTGCATTGAGAAGCGGTTCGTTGTCGCTACCAATCGCAATTTCATTCCATTGTTCTTCTGTACCGTTGTAGTATACATCTGTAAGGCTGTCGCAATCATAGAACGCCCTATTTCCGATTGTGGTGACGCTGTTACCGATTGTTTCGCTTGTAAGACTGGTGCAATAAGCAAACGCATAATCTCCAATTGTGATGACACTGTCGGGGATTGTTACGCTTGTAAGGCTGTCGCAATGAGCGAATGCATAATCTCCGATTTCAGTGACACTGTCGGGAATTGTTACGTTTGTAAGGCTTCGGCAACTATAGAACGCATAATCTCCGATTTCGGTGACACTGTCGGGGATGGTGAACGCTGTTCTTTCATTGCCGACAGGATATTGAATAAGTATGGTTTTATCTTTGTTGTACAATGCTCCGAATGAGTCACTACAGTAATACTCATTGTCTGCATCAACCTCTATGCTTGTCAGGCTGTCGCAAGAAGAGAACGCACAACCTCCGATTGTGGTGACACTGTCAGGGATTGTTATGTTTGTAAGGCTGTCGCAATAAGAGAACGCATAATCTCCGATTGTGGTAACACTGTCGGGGATTGTTGCGCTTGTAAGGCTTCGGCAATCATAGAACGCATAATCTCCGATTTCAGTGACACTGTCAGGAATTGTTACGCTTGTAAGGCTTTCGCAACCACCTAACGCCCAAACTCCGATTGTGGTGACACTGTCGGGGATTGTTACGCTTGTAAGGCTGTAGCAATGAGCGAATGCATAATCTCCGATTTCAGTGACACTGTCGGGAATTGTTACGTTTGTAAGGCTTCGGCAATTATAGAACGCATCATCTCCGATTTCAGTGACACTGTCGGGAATTGTTACGCTTGTAAGGCTTTCGCAATGAGCGAATGCATTATCTCCGATTTCAGTGACACTGTCGGGGATTGTTACGCTTGTAAGGCTGTAGCAATAAGCGAATGCATAATCTCCGATTGTGGTGACACCGTTGCCGATGTCTACGGTTTTAATTTCATTTTTATAGGATTCCCACGGACGTTTATTATAAAAATAATTATACATCGCACCCGTGCCGTCGATTGAAAGCACACCTGTTTCAGTGTTGAATGTCCAGGTAAGGTTATAACCGCAGGTGCCGTTTGTCGGCGATGCCGCGAAAACATTCATTGGTATGATTGTAAGCATCATAACAATTGCCAACAAAACAGAAATAATCTTTTTCATTGTTTTTGTATTCCTTTCATTTACTCCTGAACACCGTAGTGCTCAACGAGTGTTTTGTATTCATCTTCAGTTATCGCAACAACTGAATATAATTACCACAACTGATTAATTCCTATATACTCGCTTTTCACCTTTTCATAGCTTTCAAGGTTACCTATATCGTATCTTCTTCCCGGCATCTCCATTGCATAAACATCAGTTTTTGTGCAAAGCCAGGCAATGTAGCTTCCCGGTGCATCTGTTCCGCAACCTCTTTCTATACCTTCGGACACAAGGCGTGCGTCCACTTTTGTGTAATAATAGAACGGCGGACAGCACCAGTTTGTTGCAGGCGTCGGGGATTTTTCCGTCATACTGAGCACCCTGTCATCATCGTCAATTGTGACAACTCCGCACTTCAGAAGCTTCTGAAACTCAGGCTCATAATAACGCATAATGCAGGACGCGTTCTTTTCCTTTGAGTATTTTATAAATTTAGTCAGGCTGAAATCAAGAACATTGTCCCCTGCTATAACGAGCATATCGTCATCAATTCCGAGACTTTCAATCGCAAACTGAATATCCTTTACTGCACCGAGTCGAGTTTCGTTTGATGATGTGCCGTCGTCCACAACTGTTACTTTCTGCTTCTTGGTCTTTGCCCATTCATCAAAATGGCAGGCATATTTGTGGTTTGATATGACTATATACTCGTCCACCAAGCCTGACTCATCAATATCATCAACGAGCCAATCAAGGATGGTCTTGTCACCAACCGTAAGAAGCGGTTTCGGAAAATTTTCTGTTAAAGGATAAAGCCGCGTTGCATAGCCCGCGGCAAGAATAAGACATTTCATAATTTATCATTCCTCAAGATTTATACCGTCCGCACTTTCGCAGATATGGCAGGAAAACTTACCTTCAAGCTCCGGAAAAGCCTTAAGATATTCTGTTGTTACGGTTTTCACAATGCTCTCTTCGTATGCAGGGTCAATCAGAGCCATACAACAGCCTTTGAAGCCTGCACCTGAGAAGCGCCCACCGTAGATACCCTTTGTTTTTGTCATAATCTCATAAAGAGTTATCAGCTCAGGTGAACCTGTTTCCCATTTTTCAATTGAAGATTTTCCGCTTTCAAAAGAAAGCCTGCCGAATTCTTCAATATCACCGCGACGCCACGCCTCAACGCCCTCCAATACACGGAAAAATTCAGTATACCAATGCTCAGCACGTTTACGCCAGTTTTCGGGCAACCTGTCCTTATACTGAAGATATACCTCGTAAGGAACATCGCGGAGATGTGTTTCCTCGAATTTGCCGTAATCCATACCTGCATATGCCTTGAGTGCATACGCGGCACTTCGACATTCGTCAACCCTCATATTGAAAGCAGAACCCGCAAGACTTCTTTCGATACCGCTGAAGAATATTGCAATCTTATGCGGCTTCATATTGGGATGCTGCGGAATAAGTTCATACGTGTCATCCTGCAAATCCATATATAACAGGTTGTCTTTTCTGCAATAAATCTCACACGACTGATCAAGCTTTCCGCAGGAAACACCGACGTATTTATTCTCAGCTTCCTGAGAAATCGCTATAAGCTCAGTCGGAGTAAGGATTATCCCATTCATCTTGCAAAGAGCAGACAGAAAAGTGATAATAACCGCTGCTGACGAGGACAAGCCGCCTATCGGAAGCTCACCGTCAACAACTGCACAAAGTCCGCGGCGTAACGGATAACGTTTATCAAGAGCTATCGTCGCCCCCCTGAGGTGATCCGCCCAATCGCCTTGCTTTTCCGAAGGAGTTGCCTGAACGTGCCACTGTGCACGTTTTTCAAACTGCAAAGACTGAATTTCAATAACACCGTTTTCCTTCGGACCGTAGGCTATATGAACCCCCTTGTTAATTGCCATTCCCGTAATTTTGCCGAGCTGATGGTCACTGTGTGCACCGATCGGACAGATTCGGTACGGGGTGAAGGCAACACACTGAGGGGATTTTTTATATATTTTTTCAAAATGTTCAGAGGCTACGTTCATACTGTTTCACCTAAAATCAATATTTAAAATCAGAACTTTCTCCAGACCATTTTATCTACAACACCGGTATAAGACTGAATAATTTTAACAACCTTTGTGCTGACGTTTTCTTCCACATAATCAGGTACAGGGATTCCGTAATCACCGCTGTCATTCATATCAACAGCTGTAGTTACTGCCTGAAGAAGACTCTTTTCATCGATACCTGCAAGAACAAAGCAAGCCTTATCAAGAGCTTCGGGACGTTCGGTAGATGTCCTTATGCAAACGGCCGGGAACGGATGACCTACGCTTGTAAAGAAGCTTGATTCTTCGGGAAGTGTACCGCTGTCCGAAACAACCGCGTAAGCATTCATCTGCAGTTTATTATAATCGTGGAAGCCAAGAGGTTCATTCCTGATTACTCTCTTATCAAGCACAAAACCGCTTTTTTCAAGACGATTTCGGCTTCTCGGATGGCAGGAATAAAGAATCGGCATATCATATTTTTCAGCCAGCTTATTTATAGCATTAAACAAACTGAGGAAATTCTTTTCTGTATCAATATTTTCTTCTCTGTGAGCAGAAAGCAAAATATACTTTTTCGGTTCAAGACCAAGACGTTCAAGAACATCGCTCGCCTCAATTTCAGAAAGATTCTGATGAAGCACCTCTGCCATAGGAGAGCCCGTTACATAGGTACGCTCCTTCGGTAGTCCGCATTCATGAAGATATTTTCTTGCGTGTTCACTGTATGCAAGGTTGACATCAGAAATAATATCAACTATACGGCGGTTAGTTTCTTCCGGCAAACACTCATCCTTGCATCTGTTACCTGCTTCCATATGAAAAATCGGTATATGAAGTCTTTTAGCCGCAATTGCAGAAAGGCAGGAGTTTGTATCACCGAGAATCAGAAGAGCATCAGGCTTTATCTCTGCCATAAGCTTGTATGAACAGTTAATGATATTTCCGACTGTTGCGCCGAGATCATCACCCACGGCATTCATATATACTTCAGGATCAGCAAGCTTAAGGTCTCTGAAAAAAACTCCGTTGAGATTGTAGTCATAATTCTGACCCGTATGTGCAAGAACAGTATCAAAATATTTACGGCACTTATTTATAACAGCTGCAAGGCGGATAATTTCCGGTCTTGTTCCGACGATAATAAGAAGCTTAAGTTTGCCATTATTCTGAAAAATTATATCACTGTAATCAAGTTTAATATCCATATGAAATCCCTTTCATTATTCAACAATTTCAAAAAATGTATCGGGATGCTTCGGATCGAACTGCTCGTTCGCCCACATAACCGTTACAAGATTTTCAGTTTCTGAAAGATTTATTATGTTATGCGTATAACCGGGAAGCATATGTATTGCTTCAATTTTGTCCCCACTGACTTCGAAATTCATAATCTCATCAGTTCCGATTTTCCGTTCCTGAATAAGGCCGTGACCGCTTACCACAATAAAGAATTCCCATTTAGAATGATGCCAGTGCTGACCTTTGGTTATACCAGGCTTCGATATGTTAACTGAAAACTGACCGCATTTTTCCGTCTTTAGAAGTTCGGTGAAGCTTCCCCTTTCGTCCGAATTCATTTTCAAAGGGAATAAAACTTTTTCTTTAGGAAGATAGGATAAGTATGTACTGTAAAGCTTCTTCGCAAATGAATTATCAGGGATTTCAGGCATAACCAACGTGCTTGTCTGATTTTTGAAAGCTTCAAGCAAATCAACAATTTCACCGAGAGTTACTTTGTGAGTAACGGGAGCAGCACAGTATTTACCATCTTCACAAAGCACCGTTTCAATTCCGTCAAAAGCACATCGATGTTCTTTGTTTTCAATAGCATCAAGCATTTCAGTAACCAGGTCATCGATATAAAGAAGTTCAAGCTGAACCGCACGGTCACTGACAGTTATGGGAAGGTCATTTGCAATATTGTTACAGAAGGTTGCAACTGCACTGTTATAATTCGGTCTGCACCATTTGCCGAAAAGATTCGGAAAACGGTAAACATAAACCTTCGCCCCTGTTTCTAAGCTGTATGCAAAAAGCAGGTCCTCGCCAGCCTTTTTACTTCTGCCATAATCACTGTCATAACGGCCTATGCAGGTCGCCTGGATTGAAGATGAAATCATCACAGGACAAGTATTATTATACTTTTTAAGTACCTCGAGGAGTTCGGAAGCAAATCCGAAATTGCCCTGCATAAACTCTTCCGTGTTCTGAGGACGGTTAATTCCTGCAAGATTGAAAACAAAATCAGCTTTTGCACAATATTCATCAAGCAAAGCTTTATCCGTATCAACATCGAATTCGAAAACCTCGTCTATTTTAATTTCCGGACGTGTTCTGTCTTTACCGTCGCGAATATTTTTAAGGACGGCACAAAGGTTTTTACCAACAAACCCTTTTGCTCCTGTTACAAGTATATTCATACTTATTTTGCCTCCTTTGCAAGCTCTTCCTGAATATAGGCAAGAGATGCAATTTTAGCTTTCGTTTCTTCAACTGTCAGCAGTTGAGTATTATTTGAATCAAACTCAGTTAAAGTACTGCGTTCAGTATTTCCCTGGCTGAAATACTTGTCATAATTAAGTCCCCTCTTATCACAAGGAACTCTGTAAAACTCGCCCATATCAATAGCATTTGCACACTCTTCATTTGTGAGCAAGGTTTCATACATCTTCTCACCGTGACGGATACCGATAATTTTAATATCATCTTTATTACCGCCGAACAGTTCGCAAACAGCTTCAGCCTGTGTCTGAATTGTACATGCAGGTGCTTTCTGCACAAGAATATCACCCGGTTCACCATTTTCAAAAGCAAACAAAACAAGGTCAACCGCTTCGTCAAGAGACATTATAAAACGAGTCATTGAGGGTTCTGTTACTGTAATCGGATTTCCGTTTTTGATCTGTTCTATCCAAAGAGGAATAACCGAACCGCGTGAGCACATAACGTTACCGTAACGCGTACAGCAGATTTTCGTCTTCGTTGTTGTTCGTGCCTTAGCAACAACAACCTTTTCCATCATAGCTTTCGATGTACCCATTGCATTAACGGGATAAGCGGCCTTGTCTGTTGAAAGACATACAACATTCTGTACTCCCGCTTCAATCGCCGCAGTAAGTACGTTTTCAGTTCCGAAAACATTAGTCTTAACTGCTTCGATCGGAAAGAACTCACAGGAAGGAACCTGCTTAAGTGCTGCAGCATGAAAAATATAATCTACACCGTGCATCGCATTCCTTACGGAAGCAATATCGCGTACGTCACCGATATAAAACTTAATTTTGTCAGCAACCTCAGGCATTTTCACCTGAAATTCATGACGCATATCATCCTGCTTTTTCTCATCACGTGAAAAAATGCGGATTTCGCCGATATCTGTACGAAGAAAACGGTTAAGCACAGCGTTACCAAAGGAACCTGTACCGCCTGTAATAAGTAATGTTTTATCTTTAAAAAGCGACATAATCATTCATCCTCCAATATATCAGCAATTCGTTTACAAGCAAAACCGTCTCCGTAGGGGTTACTTGCATGTGACATTGCGTCATATGCTTCCTTGTTTTCAAGAAGCTCTTTAAAGTTTTTATAGATAATATCCTCATTAGTTCCTACAAGTTTCAGTGTTCCCGCTTTAATCCCCTCAGGACGTTCGGTTGTATCTCTCATAACAAGAACAGGTTTTCCGAGTGAAGGTGCTTCTTCTTGTATTCCTCCACTGTCCGTAAGAATCAAATAGCTTCTTGCTAAGAAATTATGAAAATCAAGCACCTCAAGAGGTTCTATAATATGAATTCTGTCACATCCGCCCAGTTCTTCTTCGGCAGCCTTTCTCACAACAGGATTCATATGTATGGGATAAATAGCTTTAACATCAGGATGCTCATCCATAATTCTGCGGATTGCACGGAACATATTGTGCATCGGCTCGCCAAGATTTTCTCTTCTGTGTGCCGTGATTATGATAAGTCTGCTATCCTTTGCCCATTCAAGTTCAGAATGTTTATAATCATCTTGAACTGTGGTTTTCAGTGCATCAATAGCTGTATTGCCTGTTACATAAATTGTTGACTCATCTTTCCCTTCGTTAAGAAGGTTCTGCTTTGAAAGCTCTGTAGGCGAAAAATTATACTTAGCAACTATACCAACGGCCTGACGGTTAAACTCTTCCGGATACGGAGAATAGATATTATATGTACGAAGACCGGCTTCGACATGTCCGACCGGAATCTGTTTATAAAAGCATGCAAGTGCAGTAACAAAGGTTGTTGACGTATCACCATGAACAAGAACTACATCAGGATTTGCTTCATCAAGCACTTCACCGATTCTGTTAAGAATATTGGTTGTAATATCAAAGAGAGTCTGACCCGCCTTCATAATTGAAAGATCATAGTCAGGTACAACTTGAAAAGCCTCAAGAACCTGATCAAGCATCTGACGGTGCTGGCCTGTTACACAAACAATTGTTTCAATATTCTCTCTTGATTTTAGTTCATTTACAAGAGGGCACATTTTAATTGCTTCAGGTCTTGTGCCGAAGACGAGCATAACTTTTTTCATGCTTTCATCTATTCCTCTCTTTTTAAGTTTAGGTGGCTGTTTTAAATATGATAAACACCGGGCAAATTGCAAACGTTATGACAATCAAGCACAATCTTCCCGCTGAGCTTTTCCATATTTTCCTTGATCTCGTTATGTTTGACCATAATAACAACAAGGTCTGTATCTTCAAGGAAACTTTCAAAACTGTGATACTGATTTTCAACAACATCATCAGTAATAAAAGGATCATAAACCTTAAGTGGTGCCGCAAGATGGCGAGCCTGACTTTCAAGAAGCTGAAGAGTCGGAGACTCACGCATATCATCTACATTTTCCTTATATGTCAAACCATAAAGACCAACACGTGAAACATCTGTTATGCTGTTTTCCTGCATAATTTCATATATACGGTTAAGAACAAAATCAGGCATACCGTCATTTGTTTTCATTGATTCATCAATAACCTTCGCAAGGCTGGGATAATCACCTACAAGGAACCAAGGATCAACAGATATACAATGACCACCGACACCGGGACCCGGCTGAAGAATGTTTACGCGGGGATGCATATTGCAGATTTTAATAATCTCGTAAACATCCATATTATCATGACGGCAGATTTTAGCAAGCTCGTTAGCAAATGCAATATTAACAGCCCGGAAAGTATTTTCAACCACCTTTGTCATTTCAGCTGTACGTATGTCTGTAACAACAATTTCACCCTGACAGAAAGTAGCGTACATTTCCTTAACTTTTTCACCGATTGCTTTATTGTCTGCACCGATTGTTCGGTTATTATGAAGAAGTTCGTAAATCATATTTCCCGGAATAATTCTTTCCGGAGCATGGACGAGATTAATATCCTTACCGATCACAAAACCATTTTCTTCGATAACCGGACGAACATATTTATCAATTGTTCCCGGAGAAACCGTTGATTCAATAACAACGGTTGCACCTTTCGGGCAAACGTTCATAACACTCTTTACTGCTGATATGAGGTAACATGGGTCAACTTTTTTGGAGAACTTATCATAGGGTGTAGGCACAGAAACAACATACGTATCTGTTACCTGATATTCCGTTGAAAAATTAATGCCTGCTTTACGTGCATCTTCAAAAAGCTCATCAAGACCTTTTTCTTTGAACGTTGTTCTGCCTGCATTAAGGGTTGCTACAAGCTCTGCATTATAGTCGGTACCAATAACCTCAACTCCGTGAGATGCAAGCATCAGAGCAGTCGGAAGTCCTATGTATCCAAGTCCTATTACATTAATCATTTTCTTTCATTCTCCTATATTATAGATTTTATTCTATGCATAAAGAAAGTTATATTACGGTTAGGTTTTGGCTGAGATGGTAACAATTTCATATTATCAATCTGTGGAAGACCATCCGTGCAAATCTCAATGTTACATTTTCTTTGAATCCTGTCAACAGACTCTAAATTCCAGTGACTTCTGTATATCGGCTTTCCCCAATCATAGTCAAAAACCATCTCATAATCTTTTAGCACCGAATAGACTTCTTCTTTTAAAAAGCGAGATCGAAAACTTCCCCATCGCTCAAATTCCCAAGCATTTTCATGTTTTTTCAAAACTTTTTTAAGAAAAGAAGTTTTCCAAAGGCCAGCCTGACAGTTAATCCTATATTTTGCTTTTGACTCCAATTTTGAGTACCCGCTTAACTGCTCGCTTTCAGTTAGTCCTTCGGGTGTATTTTTAAAGCTTATACAACCAACCTCAAGATGTTGGTGCATATACTCTAAGCATCTGTTGAATTCCTGTATATTAACAACATCTTCAATAAAAAAATCTTCCAAAAATACCAATACATAATCAGTGGATATTCTATCCAGCACATGTAAAAAACGCTCTGACCATGTTTTTGCACCCAAAGCATTACACACCGTTAAATCAATACCTTCAAAGCTATAATCTTTTGTTTCAGTATTAAGTACAACCGGCAAATCAAACCCCTGCCAATTCTTCTTTAAAAGAGTAAAAAAGGGAGTCCATGTATCACTATATTTGTCACAACTGTTTACTATAAATGTAACATTTTTCATTTTTCTTACCTCCTGAAAAAATCACGAAATAACTCTTTTATGCAACTCATAAAAAGAGTTGTATATCATTCAAGTTCACTCTTTATTTCGGAAATTTTTTCAAAAAAAACATTTGCAGATTCTGCTTCGGTGTTCATTCTGTTCACAATTTCGTCATGCATATCGGTAGAAAGATAAAAATCTATTTTTTCTTTAATTCTCTGAATATTTTCTGTTTTACAGTCTGTATGAAAATAATTATCTTCAAAGCCTACTCTTTTCAGAAAATCCTCAACCTTGGTAACGTGATTTTTAGAATACTCACTCGGCAAAGCAATGGATATTACCGGCACACCGTTTCTTAATGACAAAAGAGTGCCATGAAAAAAAGTTGTAACTGTAACTTGGAAAAATCTAAAACAGTAAGCCCATTCATATGGTGTGATTTCATATAATTTAACATCCGCACTCTTACAGCTGTTAGAAAGAGACACGATTTGATACTTGTTACCATACATTTTTCTGACCATCTGGCACATTACTTCAGTACCCATAACCGCTATGGACTGTTTTGTGAAATCAAAGCCACATGACGAAAGCTTTGCTTTTAGCTTCTCTTCATCAATCGGCAAATTGTTAACATCCAAAAAAACTGTTGGATCGCAGGTATGAGTAGTCGGTACTGAACACCCAATAAAATCAGCAAACTTTTCGCTCTCGCTATCGCGGACACCCAAAAAAGAATATGTGCTTAATATTTTAGAAATTTTTTCTTTCTGTTCGTGCGGTATTTTTTCATAACTCATTCCATAGCAACTTGCAGCATAAGAAAGTTTTTTTACTGTTATGGATTCATCCAAAAAATAAGGATTAGGGAAACCTCGCAAATTATAATTCCATATTGCATCACTACCGGCAATAACAATATCATAATTACTGTTTATATATTCAAATAATTTTTCTGTACCGTCATCAAATATTTTTTCTTTTGATAAAGGTAAATAACTATCCGCAACGCTTTCAAATGCAATCATTCTTTTTTTTGCAAAAAAATAACTTTCCGGATCTAAAAGAAACTTCAAAAATTTAGCTAAAGTAACAATTGCGTTTCGTCCTTTAATATGTCTTTTGAATGTCAGTGTATCATTTTTTTTTGCTTTAGGCATATGATAATCTATTACTTCTATATTATCCTCAGGAAATAGCTCCTGCAACTTTTTGCTCAAAGAATAACATTGCATAACAGCACCATTATTTATACTTTTATGAAATGTAAGAATTCCTATCTTCATTTTTACCTCCTATTCAAAAAACGGCCAAAAACGAATCGCTTTTCATCCTTGTTAAGTGCTAACAACATTAATGCTATTCCATAAGTTGCAACAAAAACAACAATATTTATCATAAAAGCAATCCAAGAAGTATTTATAAAGCAATGAACACCATAAGTAATCAAGGTAGAAATTGCCGCACAAGGTAAAACCTTATACATAATTCTAAAAAACAGCTTAAATACCTTAAAATTGAGTTTCTTATGATAATAAATATTCATAAAAATCAAATTTGAGATTGTAGATGCAGCTGTACCAACAGCAGCTCCCCAGACCCCATAGAACTTAATTCCGAAATATGTTATCACAATATTAATCAAACATGAAATGACTAATGTTACAGTTCTGTAAGTCATTTTATTCTGTGCCCGTAAAATTGAAATACTTACATTTTGAATCATTGGAAAAGTAATTGGAATGATGAGAATTAAAGTCAGGTAGTAACAGTTTTCAAACCCGTCACCTAACCACAACCAAAAGAAATCCTTGCCCAAAACAACAAATCCACCTATTGCTGCTGCAAGCAACATAAACTGAAATTTTCCGGCTTTTTCAACACCACTCTGCAATTGTTCTGAAGTCTGCCCGGCAGCAACACGTTTTGCCATATTGGGAAGCATTATGGTTGAAATCGAAGAAGAAAGTCCCTCATACATGGTAAACACCAGCAACGACATAGAATAAACCGTAACACTCTCAACGCCAATCTGTGCACCAATTAAAACATTATCAACATTACCGTTAAACTGAACTGTAATTGACTGTATAAACATCAAAACAGTATAAAGAAAAGACTCCTTAAAAACAGATAAATCCCAACTTTTGAACTTTGGTTTTATTCCTATTTTCTTAGTAATATAGAATCCCAAAAACACTATAGCAAGCAGTGCTACCACATTGTCAAGAATAGCAATAGTAACTGTATCTTTGGTTATAGGAAGAAAAACCAATATTAACAAAAACTTAGTGAATACCGTTAAAAATCTTACACCATTTGCAACAGTGAATTTTTCAAATCCACTGGCAATTCCGATAAGTAAATTTTCTAACATTCTCAGTATTATACTCAAAACAAGAAAAACCAGCAACTTCTTTGCAAGGATTAATTGGGTTTCAGAAAAAGTAGCACCATATATTTTATTCAACAAAAAGAATAAAACTGTTCCTACAAGTGCAACTAAACATGCTAAAAGAACATATTGTCCAAACACCATACCTGCAAAGTTATTGGCTTGTTTCAGATTGTTTTCAGCATTGTATTTAGCCATATATCTTGTCAATGTGGTTCCAAGTCCAAAATCCATAATTGCCATAGAGGCACTTATGGACAATACAGCCTTATAAACACCATAAGAACTTTCGCCAACATAACTAAGAATAAATGGGGTTGAAATCAATCCATATATAACATTGAAAAGCATCAACGCATAGGATAGCATAACTCCAGCTTTGATTTCGCTTTTACTTTTCATCTTTTAAAAACCTCAACGCTTAATAATCTAATTACCTAACCATACAAAAGCCAACAAAAGAGTCGCTGTTAAGGATTTACCAATAACAACCGCCCTCAACATTTTTGAAATTCTTTGGTTTTTCATCTTCGGAGGGGCGAACCCATGCATCATTAAACAATCCTGCAATAATTGGATTGCCTTCCTCTGCTCTTTTTGATTTTATTCCAAAAAGGTATTGTGTCGCTCCACCTAAATGGATAGCCTTTTTGCCCGACTGTTTAAGTTTTGCAGCCAAAGGGAATCCGTAAGCACCACAACCTATGATAGCCACATCAAAATCAATCTTCATAGCCTCAGTATGCATATATTCCAATGCATCAAACCATGTTTCGAATCTTGGGTCTTTTTCCCCTGCTATTGTCTGTACTGCTTTAAGAGTTTTTAATTCAATCTCAGGTAAAAGATTCGTCTGTGGAAAAAGCAACTCTCTCTTAGCATACTGTTTTTTTATAGTGTCTTCAAACGGATGTATTACCAACACTTTTTTGCCCGCCAAAGCATGTGTCCACGGTCTTTCGACATACCAAGGTTCAAGCCCTCTTGCTCTAACCACAGCAGACTGAGAAGCATAATGTTTAATAACATATTCTTCCATATGCCAGTAAAAGGCACCTAACAAATCAGCCTGTGCACTTAACTCAAGCATAATATCGCCAAATTGAGAGACTAGTTTCTGATCTTTTGGAAAAAAACCTGCATTGTTAGTAATATTCTGCATCTCACCGACAGCAAACTCTTTCACTAATCCATATTTCTGAGCTAATCGCCACTTCAATATACCCAGCTCTGTAGAACCGTAACGCGCTATCATGCAGGGTTCCGGTTTATTTAATAATTCAACAATGTAATCATTGCCTTCTTGCAAAGTGAGCCTCTTTTTACCGGCATATTTTTCCGGTCTTGTTTCAGCAGTATAAAGTTTTCTGTCAAAGCTAGCTTTTAAATATCCAAACAAAAAAGAAACTAAATTTCCCATAAAAATCCTTTCCAAAAAACTTATAACAAGCTTTTTTCAAAATCAATCAATTTTGCAAATACACTTTCCCAATTAATTTCCATAGTTAATTTTTTTGAGTTTTCCGCACATTCACAGTAAAAACCCTTGTCATCATAAAGCTTTTTTACTGCCTGTGCAAAATCTTCAGGTGTATTTTCCGGAATAATTATACCAAAATGATATTTATTGTTAAGATATCGGTGTTCAGGAATATCGGACATAATAACCGGAAGTCCTGCCGATGCATATTCAAAAAGCTTATTTGACACTGACATTTCAAAATTCAGGCAAGTCTTCTCCGTTATTGCAACGCCAACCATTGATTTTGAAGCCTCCGGAATAAGTTCCTGGACAAGCACCTTAGGATAGAAAACAAAGTTTTCTCCTCCAAGCTTTGAAACACGGTTACGAAGCGATTCTTCAAGTTTTCCGAAGCCACGAACAGCTAGCTTGACTTCAGGATAGTCTTTGAGAAATGGTATCGCTTCTGCCATAATGTCGTAGCCACGACCCTCATAAAACTGACCATGGTTAAGAACTTCAAAACCATCATTTTTCTTCAATCCTGAAACTTGTTCAGAAAGAAGCGAACAATTTGTAATAACATCAGGAATAGGGATTTTATAAAGCTCAGCAAAATAATCTGCGGCTGCATGACTGACGCAAACCATTTTATTCAGTCGCTTACTGCGGCAAATATGTCTTTCGATCTTTCCAAGAATATAGGCATACCACTGCTTATCTTTGTAGTAATTATTTTCTGTGTTTATTTCATGCGAATCATATATCAGTTTACACTTCAACTTAATAGCAGCAAAGTATGAAGGAATAAGGGCATCCAGGTCATTGGCATGAATGACATCCGGTTTTTGTTTAACTATAGATTTATAAACAGAATACGGTTTAGCAAACTCCCTTTTTATCATAATCCACAAACTTTTTCCGCCGCCAATATATTTAGGATCGATAGTTGCAATATCAGCATAACAGGGTAACGATTCTATCTTTTCTATATCATAACGAGAGCATTTATAGCCTACACATGAAACATCTATTCCATTGTTCAAGTATTCAGTAATCTGTTTTCTGACTCTGGGGTCATACCAGATTGAATTGCAAACTACATCACAAACTTTCATTGTAATCTCCATTCCGACTCACAGATCAAATAAATTTTTCACATTTGAAAACTTATCTGCATTCTCTTTTATCCAACCTTCAGGCTTGTCCCACCATTTCAATTTCATCAGCATACTTATCTCATCATCACTAAATCTGTATCGGATGATTTTTGCCGGGACACCACCTACAATTGCGTATGGAGGAACATCCTTATTGACAACCGCTCCTGCTGCTATAATCGCACCATCACCAATATGCACTCCATCAAGAAGAAGAACAGAATCCCCTATCCAGACATCATTACCAATTTCAATCGGTGGCTTGAATTCAGAGAAGCGCTCAACTTCAGCATAAGTAAAACCACATTGCTTAAGTGGAGAATAAAACGCAGGATGAACCGATACCCAATCTTTTGTAGGATGAGTCCCTTTTACAGTCTTTACATTTGATGCAACACAACAATATTTACCTATTTTTGCATTAATTATGCAATCGTCACCTATATAAGAAGCATATCCCATACTTCCTGAAAAAGAGCTGTTACAGCCAATTCTGTTACTACCTTCAAACTTCGCAGTCGCTGCAACTTGCGCCCCTTTCTTAAATTCAACATTCCTTTTTCTGAATTTATACTTCAGAATCAACATTTTTATAAATTTTTTCATCGGTAAAACTCACATCACTTGCTTTTAATTTTGCCAAACGTAAAATATTTACACTCACACCCAACAGCAAGAAGAAATTTGCTTCAAAAACATAACTACTGCTTACAAAAAGCTTTACAAACATCATACATACAAGCATTGTAAGCATCCACGAAATGTTAGTACCTCGGAAGCGTGTTATTGCTACCAAAGGAACCGCTATAGACAATACAGATGCTATTCCTCCAAACAGCACACCAAAACTGCACAAAAGCTCCAATATAAGATTATGTGCATAGTGTCCATCAGTTACAAACCTGTCACCCATAAAACCATAACCCAAAAGAGGTTTTTGTTTGATTGCGAGAATAACAACTTCACTTATTTTCTCTCTACCTTCGGATTCTGCTAACTGTTCCTCGATAAAAAAGTCAAAAATTCTTGTGCTGAAACCGATTTCTTCAAATTTTTCTGACAGATATACCGCCAATGTTACTAATGTATCACCTGACACTATGTAAGTGACTGAAACAAAAATAGCTAAAATAATTACAATCTTTACAGCTACGTTTTTTATTTTCAGTACTTTGTAAATCGTTCCGATCGATAAAAATATTATTATTGCCAAAATCGGACCACGAGTTCCAAAAACAAAAGAAACTGCAGATGCAGAAAGGGCAACAAACCAATTCTTTATTCCCTTGTTAGCAATCGCCCAATAAATAAGATACATTATACTCGGCAGAGTGTTGTATGATGCATTCATACCATCTTCTTCCAATGCTCGTCCGGTACCTAACTTGTACAACTGATACACAAACATCGTGATAACGCCAATCAAGGACGTCCAATATAAATCACGCTTTGTTTCTTCATGGTCATATATAACACCAACAAAATACAAAGGAACAGCTAGGCCAAAAATCCTCCATAATTCAACATTTATATATGATGAACTGTCAGGATATATAAGTAGCGTCATAACAACCACTAAAACAATCGACAATACGAATAATATGTCCGGAATCCGCACTTGTCTGATAATATACGGCCATGATAACAAAAACAAAGAAATAAATAAAAACGGAACTATGTAACCTGAAAATCGACTAAAAAAGGGCAATCTTTCAAGGAATTCTGTTGCAAATTTCAATATCGTATGTTGCGACCAGAACACCAAAACCAACAGCCGGAACATAAACTTAGGCGTTATAGATGGCATATTAAATTTTAATGAAACGCCCATATTATCGCTCCTTTTATGATTTTGTGCTTTAATTTCTATTCAACAATAAAATCCAATATTTTTTTAGTCTGTGCTTTATAGTTTTTATTCTCTAAAACAAACTTTTTTGCTGATTTAGCTTTTTCAGCAGCCAAACCTTCTTTATCTATGCAAACTTCAATAAGCTTATCTCTGAACGCTTCTGAAGAATTATCTCGAATGTAGTGGATATACTCGTCATATTCATCAGGTATACCATCCAATTTATATGCTACAACCGGAACTCCTGTGGCCAGATACTCCATTGTTTTTGACGGGAAACTGTACTTTGTAAATTCTTCATTATTCTGCCTCGGGTTCACAAGAACCGTTGCCCCACGTTGAAGAGCAATGGCTGCTGTTCGATCCACCCTTCCTAAAAATACTATACGAGGATCAGACTTCATATCTTCGCGTATACGACTTTCCGCTTGTCCAAAGCCACAAATTATAAGTTTAATGTCTTTATCAGATATTTGCGCAAATGCATCCAGTAATTCTCCTATTCCGAACTTATAATTTAAAGTGCCTGTATAAAGAATATATCTCTCATTTTTATACTTGTTTGATAATTCTTCGTTAATCGCAACATCCTGCTTCGGAGCAATACCTTCCATTACAATATATGGAACAGAAATTGATAAACGTTCAGCCATCTGATACGTTAATAAAACAAACTTATCGACAAACTTATATAGTTTATCACACTTCGATTTATTATACATATTGTAAAATTTCTTAATTCCATGTAAATCTGTTGCTGAAGCAAATTCAGGAATATCAGCAATTATGCAACATATCTCTATTTCAGGATTGCAATGTTTCGCGTATTTTGCTAAAGCTAAAAACATTTTAGAAGCAGTATACATAACTAAAACTTTTCTTGATGTTGTTTGCTCAGATGCCCATTTTTTAATTTCGCATTTAAAAGGTACAATATTTACAAACTGTTTAATTATCGATAAATTTGTACACCCAACATTTAGATCATCGCATTCATATTTATTGGTATGTTTAAAACTAAACTCTTCGATATTTTTATCATCATATCCGTTAGGATAACTATCAATGGGAAGATAATTAAGAATTCTGATTTTTCCACAATCATTCGCTTCGAGACCATCAATAATATTCCACTGCAATGCATTTGCTGCATCCTGCATACCTGTCTTCATTTTAGACTTTATCTCAGCCTCTTTTTCTCTCGGAAAAAGTCTTCCGAGAAAAAGGATATCAACTTTCATAGGCACCTCATTCGAATCAATCACAATTTATGTTATACAAATGATATGGAATCATCTTATTATATCCGTCAACTCCATTTTTCATCCAAGTGAACTTTGTCTTAGTCGAAAGTTCCGATAAGGCTTTCGTTCTAAAAGCAAAATAACACATCCAAAGGTACTTTGTTTTCGGATGTGCAGCCTGATAAAAAGCGCCTTTACCGTAATACATTTTTTCATCAAAACCGGTAAACCAGGTTGACTCATCAAAAGAAACTTTACCTATAGTTTCCTTAGAAACATAGAAGGTCAAACCCTGTTTTTTTGCATCGGTCAACCAAATGCTGTCTTCACCCGACGGAAAAATACATCCGCCACCAAAAAGGGTTGTAAACCATATATTTGCTTTGCGAATAGAATTAAGTCTTACTGCAATACGCACTCCACCCCAAGGCATTTTGCAGAAGCGGCTGCACTTTTTTGTTTCGTTATATTTAATCTGCTTACGTTCTGAATCTGTATCAAGGTGAAAGATGATAATATCCGCATCGGGATTAGCATCAAACTCTGCAAGCACTCTTTCTTCAACATCATCGTTATAAGTAACGTCATCATCGGCCAAAAGGCAGATTTCGCCTTTTGCATAAGTAAGAGCAAGGTTACGGTTAATTCCTACTCCCTTTGTGTCTGTTGTTATCATACGTGCAAGATGACCGTCAAACTCTTTTTCTTCAAAACAAGTTCTATCATCCTGATTAGCAAAAACAACATCGGAATGAATATTCATCTGTTCAATTTTAGAAAAGTCTTTTTGGTGCATCGTAACGCACAAAATTTCAAACCTTGACATTAAACATTCCCCAAATACTCGGTATAATTTTTTTCTGTATCAAAAACATATGCATGAACAGCAGCCTTACGCTGTTCTTCACTCGGGAGTTTCATGTAGTCACCGTAACGGTATTCGAGATATTCCTTAATCTTTTCTGAACCTAAAAGATTTGTATCTTCAAACGGAATATCTATCGGTTTTTCAAAAAATGTTTTATCGAATAATCCGTTTCTGAATTTTGCCGGAGTTATCCAATAGCAATATTTATAGTTATCTTTTCGGTTGTCATATCTGTAAATATGACTGTATGCAATTCGTGCCATAAGTTTGCAAGGCATAAACTTAAGTGATTTTAAAACAACTTCCTGCGACTTGGACTTCGGCTTCCAGTTTCTTTGAGACAAGCCGTAAAGTGTTACGAACTTAGATTCATAGTAGACTATTTTCTGAATAAATTTATTTTCCGGAACCTTGTGAAGAATCATAATATCCACATAGATACCATGGTGCATATCTTTACGTTCCTTGAAATTTTCTTCAATAAATGTAGTACCGTTCATACGGATTTTCGCGTATTCAAGATATTTTTTATCGGTTCGCCATTCTTGAAGGATAAACTGCTCACTGTTTGAGTTTTCAAAAACTGTTTTGAACTTTTTGTATTGATCGGGAGTCATAAATATATCCAAGTCATCATCCCAAGGAATAAATCCGCCGTGGCGGACCGCACCAAGCGCCGTACCTCCCATTATATAATAAACAATACCGTGTTCGCGGCACAGTTTATCAATAAATTTCATTGTTTCAAGAATTTTATCCTGTACCATTCGCACGGATTGCTGACTCATAAATTCACTTCTTTTCTTTATGCTTTCTTTGCAAGATAATAATACTTGCTCATTATCTTGTTAAAAAACGGGATTTTAATTAAAATTTTTGCGACAAATTTTAAAACTTTAAATATAAAAGTTTTCGTTGTATAAACAACAACAGACTCTGTCCAACGATGTGGGTGAATGCTGATAATATTGCCCTTAGTCTTATCTAATACTTCTGATAAATAATCAAGATTTCTATAAGGGACGTTTTTGTCATCAGTGTTGACAATATCGTTATTTATAGGATCATAGATAAGTTTGAACCTTCGTCCCGCATCGGAAAAATACAAATAATCTGTCGGGATTTTCTCTTTGAAGTTTACCATTATATCCGAGATATCCGGATATAATTCACTCACTTTTTCATTTCTGAAAAAGTCACGGTTTGAGTGATATCCCACACGTTCAACAATCGGATTTCCGTGCTGACAAACAGTTATAATATTAAATCCGTTACATTCAAACAACCTTTTGTTTTTTTCAAACTCTTCGGTGGCTTTTTCAAAATCACCTTTGCAGGCATCAAGCACATCATAATGATACGACACTTCATGTCCCATTTGCTGTATTTTTTTCAGTAATTCGACATTATTACTGTTTTCAAGAAGATAAGCCTGGACATAATACGAACCTCTGTGACCATACTGATTTTCTATCCGGGCAATTCTAAAGGCATGTGAAACATCGGTTTCAACGTCGTGCTTTAAAACAATGTAGTTACCTGAATCTGATTTAACCTCACATGCAGGAATGCTTATAGAACCTTTTTCTTTTAACGTTGAGCAAAACTCCGCCCACTTTTTGTATACAAAAATCATTCTTTATTAAGCCTCTCGCGCAGAATAGTTGACGAAATCCCGTCTGTATGTGATAAATAGACAACCGAGCAGCCTTCAGTCGCAAACTCTTTTTCATAATTATCCCAAGCAGGTGTCCCCTGCCAATCAGAACCGACAAAAACGGCATCAACGTTGTACTTCTTTACAGCTGAAAGCTTGTCCATATCATTCTGTAAAACTACCTTATCAACATATTTGATAGCATCAACAATCTCAACCCGTTCTTCTTCGCAAATAATGGGTTTCTTATTTTTTCTCTTTATACAGAGTTCATCGGTTGTAACTCCGACAATAAGATACTCACACTGTTCTTTTGCTCTTTTTATAATATTAAGATGGCCGATATGAAACATATCATAAACACCTGTTGTATATCCGATTTTATACTTCTTTTCAGCCATAAATCAAACCGTCTTTCTGGCAAAATTTTTAAACACCCAGCTGCGGAGTTTATTAGGCAGTAAAACCTGAACGACCAGTCTTTCACCAACGTTGACAACAAATCTGCCCAAGCCGATAATTTTGTTATCTAACATAAATTTCTGCAACTTTGCTTCACTCAGGAAGTATTTTGTACCCCCGCGTCGCTGATACATTTCTTTGCCGATACGGACATTAACCAAATAATCCGGTAAATTGGCAAATTTTGCTTCTGCCTTTAATAGACGAATCCATAAGTAATAGTCTTCATCGCAATACCAATCTAAATATCCACCGGCACTTTCTACAAAAGATTTTCGAAACATAACTGTCATCTGATTCATTGGGCAACGTTTCTTCATATCTTCTTTTATTGATGCATCATCAGATTTGACAACACGCGCCTCAACAATATTATCCGGTGTACCGACAAATTCGGTGATGTTTCCGCCCACTATTGTGAGCTCAGGATCGCTTTCAAACAGCACAAGCTGCTTTTCGAACCTGTCCTCAGCACTGATATCATCCGCATCCATTAAAGCCACAAGCTCGTTAGAGCAGTTGTTTAAACCGACTCGACGCGCTTCTCCGTGACCTTTGTTCTCAGGCAAACGAATAACTTTAAATATTGAATTTTGCTCAAAATGGTTAATTACAACATCAAGCACTTGCGTAACAGGACCGTCAACCACAAGAACTACCTCATCGGGTTTTCTTGTCTGATTAAGGATACTGTCAACCGCAGTTCTGAACCATTCCGGATTATCCTTGCCGTAAACACACATGGATACAGAAAATTTTGTATCAGGCATCATCATACCTCCAGGAGATCTTTTGCTTCTTTCTGGCGAAGTTCATATTCTTCGTTTGTCACTTCGCCTTTTTGCAGCAGATAGTCACCAAAATCAAGGTCACTTACCGTTCCTTCTCGGACTGTATCTGCTCTTTCAAAAACTTTTATTGCTGTTTTAAAAACAATCTTCGCATCATTCAAAAACGTTATTCCGTTTTCTATGTACTCAATATCATATTCGAACTTCTTTTCCCAACTGATATTGTTTCTTCCGTTTACCTGGGCCCAACCTGTTAATCCTGGCATTACACTGTGACGTACCCTCTGCTTCGGTGTCATAAACACCATATCCCGCACCAACTGCGGTCTGGGACCTACAATTGACATATCGCCTTTGAGAATATTTATAAGTTCGGGTAATTCATCCATTGATGTTGCACGAAGAAACCTTCCGTACCTTGTAAGACGTTTTTCATCAGGTAAAAGTTTTCCGTCAGCATCTTTTTTATTAGTCATTGAACGGAATTTTATTAACTTAAAAATTTTTTCGTTCTTTCCCGGTCTGGGTTGTGTAAAGAACGGATTGCCTCCCATCTTAACAGTGCCGATAATTATAAGCACCAATATCAATGGCGAAAGTATCACCAAGGCTATCAGAGAAAGCAAAAAATCTATCATTCTTTTAAAAAACTTTTGGTACATACCTAAAACCCTCAATCGAAGCAACTTCTAACAATTTCAATAATTGCATTCTGCTCATCTGCCGTCATCTTTATATCACTGGGCAAACACAAGCCACGCTCAAAAATATCCATACTTACATCAAAAACTCCACCTTCAATATAAGCATTTGTTTTAGCTCTTAATGAACCGCTTCGTGTTACAAACTCGTGCATACGATACATTGGTTGCATATGCATCGGCTTCCAGAGCGGTCTGCCTTCTGCATTGTAATTTGCAAGTTTTTCAAGAATTTCCGTCGGACAAGTCTTGCCTTTCTCCTTAACATAGAGGGCGTTAGAATCGTCTCTTACCTGACGACACATATAATCTTTATCGACAATCATAGCCGAGAGCCAGTAGTTAGGCTCCGTTTCATCAACTATGGGATTCATTTTTACGGGAAGATCCCTGAACCCATCTCGATAACGCTCATAAAGCTCTTTTTTACGTTCAATATGCTCTTCGAGGTACTTGTACTGACCGCGGATAACACCTGCAACAACATTGCTCATACGGTAGTTATAGCCAACCTCTTCATGCTGATACCATGGAGCATTCTCCCTTGCCTGAGTTGACCATTTGCTTGCCTTGTTTGCAACTTCCTTGTCATCAGTAAGAAGACATCCGCCTGCTGAACCCGTAATGATTTTATTCCCGTTATAGCTTATTGCAGAATAATCACCGAATGAGCCACACTGTCTTCCGACAACTGTTGCACCCATAGCCTCAGCAGCATCTTCAATGAGAAGTGCACCGTGCTTTTCACAGATTTCTTTGATTTTATCAATTCTTCCCGGGAAGCCGTAAAGTTCAGCATAAACAACAAGCTTGACATCCGGATAAAGTTCAAATGCTTTTTCCAAAGCAACAGGATCCATATTCCATGAATCCTCTTCAGTGTCAATAAAAACAGGGATACCGCCTTCATAAACAACCGGATTGAGTGTTGCGGCAAAAGTCATATCGGAGCAGAAAACACGCCTGTTTTCGAGTGCACCGTGGCTGATTGCAGGTCTGCCGTAAAGTCTTTCACCAGCAGCCTTAACCGTAAGGTGGAGTGCAGCAGTACACGACGAAAGACCAACTGCGTATTTCTTTTCAGCCTTTTGGGCTGCTATACGTTCAACCTCGTTGATGTTTGCACCAACTGTAGACATCCAGTTTGTTTCATAGGCTTCTTTCATATATTCAAGCTCTTCTCCGTGCATTGTCGGAGTAGCAAGCCATATTTTTTTACTGAACTTTTCCACAATAATCATCCTTAATCACTAATATTTCACTTTAAACCCAAATCGCGGAACAGATTCCCCATCATATCCGCTGAAGCTGCTGCTTCATTATTTAAGTTTTCGATATATTTATCTTTAAAACTTTTCTTTTTTCCGAATAAAAACGAAAATAATCGGCAAGTTTCACACCATGGAGTTAAAATCGGATATTTTTCAAGAATCGGATAATCTCTCTTAAGATAGTTGTATGGGACAAAAACTTTCGAAAAAATGAACTTCAGCTTTCCGCCTGAACGTTGAGAATTTGAAATAAGCCTTGTTCTATGGGATCCGAATGCCCCTGCTTCAATTATAAAATCCTGCATTTTCACAGTAATTGCATTGTGTTCTTCATTAGAAAACCAGACTTTGCTGAGTTTTACGGCATTTTCTGCAAAAACGTCAATATTTCCTTTTTTCAGTATATTCTTTGCATCAGAAGAAACATAATTTGTTTTTTCAAGCAGCCAAAGATCGATAAACGGACGTATTCCGCAACCACCTATTCGGAAATGCTTTGCCATATGCATAATATGATAATAATAAAAAATATCATCACTTAGATTGAAACAATATTTATTCTCAGGATCAGGTTTTGCCGTTTGCCACACCGTTGAAAGCTCCTTGATATATAAAGGAGAACTCTTGTTTCCGATCAATTTATAGTGAAGTTCAATAACGATTCCGTTTTTTGATTTATAAATAACATCGTGCTTGCTTTCACCTGTTTTTTTATAGCCACCCAAAGACATAATTGTTTTTTCGGCTCTGTTAACATCATTTTTTTTTACCAGAATATCAATATCACAACTTGTTCGCATCCATGGTTGAGGATATAATTTTCGGACTACAGCACCTTTAAGAGGAATGTAAGGTATTTCAGCCATTTCGAAAGCTGAACACACATCTTTAAAAACCTCGTTCATCTTTTCCTGAGCATATACTGCCTTGTAAATTTCATTTAAGAACTCACTCTGCTGCGGTGAATTTTCAAGATAACTATTATTTAACAATGCTGACGCTACGATATGGGCAACCTGATGCTTTCGTGCCAACACAAGTAAATCTATAAGGAACTTATCGGTTAATATGATTTTTTTTTCATAACAAAACTCTTCTTCTGCGATTTCGCTTCTTAAAAGCGCTGTCATAAACTCAGCTACCTGCTCCATATCCTAAACTCCGCTTATTTTTTCCTTTTGTTTCGTCTTATTTTAAACCAGATTCGCATTATAACCGGTCTGAAAGGGATAAGTAATCGCCATATTGCATCAATCGATTTCCAATAAACCGAATCTATGCTTCTTCTTTTACCTTTTCGTTCGATTTCGCTGACTATCGCAATGATTTGCTCTTTGCTTATTTTTTCAGATTTACACTGTGCATCACCGAGCATTTCAAAAATTGAATCTTCTGAAACACTTTTTGCTCTGTGCAAAACCAGAGTGCCGTCTTTCCTGCGAAAAAGAAAAATCCGACCTTCTTTAAATTCAACAGGTTGCGGTTTTTTAAGATAAACTATATCTCGCCTGCTGATAAGAAAAGGGTTCATACTGCTACCTGAAACATAAAACGGTAAAACAGCATTTTCCTCTATCAGCTCATCAACAATCTCTGATATTTCAGCCACAGAACAATTCAACTTATCCATAACTCACCCAAACATTTCATCGCACGCCACTATTACTGCTTCCTCATCAGGTCTACACTCAAGCAACCACACCGGAACAGACTCAATAAGACTGTCAAATGTATCAAGCGCTTTTTCAAGACAAATCTTATCCCAATGAGGAAAGAACGCGTGCGGCAAAAGCCGTTCGACAGGAGTCTCGAGAGTGGTGATACGGTTCACGTCTGACCGGTCAAGAACAATAATGCCAACTAACTCTGCACTCTTATTAAGGCAATAATCCGAAGAGCCCCTCCATGGCAATCCGTAAGTAAAAAACTTACCGTCAACTTTACGAACAAACGCCTTATCTCCGTTTACGATTTCAGCACCCCTATATTTATTCCACAACTCAGCCTGAGTAGTTTTTCCTATACCCGATCTTCCCGTAAAAAGGATACCTTTGCCCTGATAAATAACAAACGACGAATGAAAAAGCAAAGTGTTGAAATACGAGAATCGCGAACAAAGCGCTGCAAGTACAAGAGCATAATCCTTATCCGATTTCGGCAAGCAGAAGGATGTGGCACTACTCCAGTCACCATCAGCCAGAAGAATATCGTTGAAAGCGCCTCTGAGAAAATGGTCTGAGGCACAGTCTGCATACTGAACAGAGTGACACTCTGAAAAATCATCATTAAAGCTGATTTTTATTTCAGGAGCTTCGTCCGAATCTGTAATAAAACCTCTTGCAAAATCCTGACGGTCCTCTTGCCACTCAACCGGTAAATCAGCTAATCTGATCATACATTCTGTGAACGACCGAAGCAATAGAAATATGCTTCAAAACCCAAGGCACCATGCTGTTCAACTTTTCCGAGGAAGTCGTTATAGTAATCGCCGAAATTGCCACCCGTCCAAAGTTCTTCGCTAACAGGAAGTCTGTCGGTATACATTCTTCTGCATCCGTCTTGTGATGAATGGAATCTTATAACCGACATACCGCCGACTTCGTCAACACCACCTGAAATAGCAATGCTTTCATTAAGATTAAGTGCTATAAGTTTACTTTTTGGAACTACATATTCTTTTTTCATAATTCCATCCCTTTCTTTGTATCGTATAGCAATTTTAATTGCTTTGCTGTTTGACAAAAATCTGAATTTATTTTTTCAGGATGTCCGCTCTCTGCACAGAGAACCGCAGGACATCTCTGACAAAATTCTTTCCACTCGCAGGTCGAACACTCCTTCGGACTTTTTATCTGTTCCAACAATGAGTATAATTTTTTAAAGTCCGTTGCAACATCACCCGAATACCCTACATAAGGCTCCGTCATAAAAGAACATAACTGAAAATTTCCGTTCCATGTTATAAACAATGACTTACGATAACTTGCACACATATAAAACGGATCTTCGGGAATATCATATTTAATTTTTTCAAGCTCATCCAAAGTGAATTCATGAGAATAGTCCACAAAATCCAATCTGGATTTTTCTGCTGAATTAATTGAATTTCTTGTGGATTTCATGACCGCTATTGAGTGTTGAAAAAAAACTTTCTTTTCCGCAGCAAAGTGGTACATCGCCCTCAGATCAGCTGCATTTTCTTTGACTATGGTACCCGTCATAGAAACAGGCACTTCAGCCTCTTTTAACAAGTCAATGGCTGTAGACAGCTTTGAAAAGCCGTCCGCTACCCCACATACTCTACTATATGTTTCATCACTTGCTCCGTATGCAGTCAGTTTTACGGAATGAGGCATACCAAAACGACGGAAACGCTCCATAGTATCCTCATTTATAAGAGATCCGTTGGATAAAATCGTAATCAGGAATCCCATCTGATTAAGCTTACTGTAAATTTCCCAGAAATCAGGATGAGTAAAAACTTCTCCTCCTGTTAATGTGATTTTCAGTGTTCCCATATCTCTCAGTTGTCCGGCAATTTCAATCCATTGGGATGCATTGAGCATCCGCCCTTGCTTCTCAGCACGTGCTTTATCAAGCCTTACATAGCACATAACACACTTAAAATTACAAAACGGTGTTAATTCAAATGTAGTACTGAAAGGAACACAGTGCTCTATAGCCCACAAATTGAGTTTTGCCAAAAAAGCGTCACCAAAATTTTCGCAACCTATCATAATTGCAACGCTCCCTGACTTTTCAAAGAATTAACAAAAAGCTGAACATCGTTCAATGCAACATCTTTTTCGACCTCATATTCAGAAATAAGAATATTGGCAAGCTCTTCAATCTCCGCCCCTTTTTCAAGGGCCGTCCACAAAAGCTTTCCGCTCTCGCTCAAAGCAATCATACCGTGAATTTCTGATGTTTGTTTTCCGATAGGAACGGCCATAATCTGACCGCCTATTTCCCTTATCAAAAAACCTGATTTAAGCTTGTACACACACACTCACCGCCAAACGACATAAAAACCCAATTTTCTGTGTAAATTATAGCACAAACACATAATTAAATCAACACTTGCAAATAAATATTCAAATAAAACACTTCAGAAATTCATAAATTGAAACCTTACGAAATCAAAAAAGATTGCACAATGTTAACAAAAACATTGTGCAATCTTTATATGTTAATAATGTTGATTTTCTGTCTGAATCAGACTTCCGTCTTCGTTTATTTGATAAACTCTGTCACAGTACTGAAGCATACTCGGTCTGTGTGTAGTGATAACACAAGTACGATTCGGATAGGATTTCATAATATTAGCAAGAACTCGCGCCTCTGTACTTGTGTCAAGAGCACTTGTAGCCTCATCCATAACAAGTACAGGTGCATTTTTTAGCAATGCCCTTGCAATAGAAATTCTCTGAATCTGTCCTTCTGAGAAGTTAGCTCCCTTTTCGTTTATTGTTGTGTTAATTCCGTCGGGGAGTTTTTTGACAAAATCCCATGCATCTGCCGTTTTAAGAACATCAATAACCTCTTCGTCAGAAGCATCGTTACAAACTATGCGCAGATTATCAGCAATTGTTCCGGAAAAAACAGCATTTTCCTGAGGAACATACGAGCAGAATCGTCTTGTACTCGTTGAAACACTCAGTTCCTTACCATCTTCTGTTGCCATTTTTATTACACCCTGCTGCGGCTTTATAAGTCCGAGAATCAAACGAAGAATGGTTGTTTTTCCTTCACCGGAAGGTCCTATCAGAGCAATTGTTTCTCCCGGATTAACATAGAAAGAAATATCCTTAACTACAGGAACCTCGCCGTTTTTGTATCTGTAAGTCAGCTCGTTACAGTTTAAATAAACACCATTTTCTTTAGCTGAATCTGACATTTCATCAGCGGTATCGCTGTCAATTTCACCTTCAAGATCAAGGTCAATTATTTCCATAATTCTGCCTGCCGCAGTCGCGATTGAAATTGATGTGGGAAGCAATGAAACTATAGATGAAAATGATGTAGACAACTTTCCGGATATCTGAAGAAACAGGGTCATTGTTCCGAAAGTAATCGCACCCTGCCACAATCTCCATACACCCCAGCCATAACAAAGATATGCAACTACCAATCCGATAACCGAAAGGCAAGTCGTCATTACTAAAGAAAACTTTCCGTGATCAAGACGCATTTTTCTGTATATATACAAATAATTTTTTAACTGCTCTGCATACTGTGTTGTGATTCCGAATGCTTTTATTGTCTGAATATTCTGAATTGATTCTGAATAGAAAGAAAGTATCTTACCGTTCATTTCACGGCTTTCTTTATTGTATTTTCGCATCATTTTTGCCGAGATATTGGATGTCAAAGCGAAAAAAGGTGCACTCAAAAAAGCAAATAACGCCATTACAGGATCATAATATAATACTACCGCAAGGCAACCTATGAACTGTGTTACTCTTGTAAATATGCTTGGAATAAAGGATATAATACTTCCCGAAATAGCTGAGACATCACCTTCTATGCGGTTTAGCAACTCACCTGAATGATATGTACTTATATCCTCCCAATATGACGAAACAATATGTTCATAAACATTCAACCGTATTTCGTTACTTATCTTCGTTCCTACAACAGAAGCCACACGTGAAGTTATTGCATTAACAACAATCTGTAACAAAGCTAAACCAACAGCTAAAACAGCACTGGCAACAATCGTCTGAGTATTATGAGTAACAACAGAGTCAATAAGATATTTCGATGCCACTGTAGCACCTATGCCCATAACAGTACTCAGAACTCCTATAAAAACATACAGGCATATATGAAAGCGATACCCTGAAACAAACCTTAAAAGCCATTTCCACTCTTTTGTCAAAGAACGGAATAAAGAAAAATATTCACGTGGTTTTTTCACGGTTTCACCCCTTGCTGCTTTTAATGATTATTTATTATCTGTTTTTTTGTTTTTTCTTTTTCTTTTATACCCATATGAATTGACGTAACTGTAACCGTTGTAACGATAACTCTTATAGTAACCGTTGTAACGATAGTATCCGCCATAGCTACCCAGACCACCTGCTGCACCGTTTAGGATACATCCAAGGAACTTCGCTTCAGTTTCCAGCATAGAGCTGATTCCCGATCGTATAGTTTTCTGAATAACAGCATCTTCTCTTATTACATAAATAATCGAATCCGCCAACTGAGAAACAACAGAAGCATCCGAAATAATTCCGCAAGGCGGTGTATCAACAAAAACTATATCATATTCATCTCTGATGATATCAAATTTTCTTTTAATTTCCGCGTTACGAATAAGCTTCTGCATTGAACCGGCTTTTGACTTGAAAGTAAGCAGATCGAACCCAAGTGATTCTATAGTTTCAATGCGATACAGCTTATTGTCTTCAATCTTTTCTCTTGTAATACGATCTTCGCCAAGAAGCTTACGAACTCCTGAATCCCTGAGGTCTGCATCAACCAAAAGCACCTTTTTACCATCTTTCACAAAAATAGAAGACAAGTTCGTTGCCACGACAGTTTTACCTTCTGAGGGTGCTGTACTGGTGAGCATCACAATATTCTTATTCTCTTCAAGAAGGCTCTGTACAGAACCTCTCAGCAACCTGAGCGATTCAAGGAACTCACTTCCTACGAGAGGATTGGTAAGCAGAATGTTCGTATCAATTTCTCTTCGATATTTTTTAAACACCACTTGTGGCAACACGCCGACACAATGCTGGTTAAGAACATTCCTGATATCATCTTTTGTACGTATGGTTTTTCGTATAACTGCATATGCTATGATCCAGGTTATACCTAAAACAACACCAATCAAACCTGCCCTGATAACAGAATTTTTCCACGCTCCACTATTGGATGGAGATTTCGGAACAACAGGATCATTTATCATAACCAATTTTGTACGACCAATTATGTAGTCCGCAACAGACGGATAATTTTTGATAACCGACATAAGAGTGTCATATGTCAGCTGAGGATCTCTACCCTTAGCTGTAAGCGTAACCATATTAGTTCCGAAAACACAATTTGCACTTACATTTGCGGGCATACTGCTTACGCCAAGCTCATTACAAACCTGCATCTGTACAATTTTATTTCCTATGATATGAGGAAATACCGTAGCTAACTGGTCTGCAGTTTCTTTGTCGTAATAATACGAATAAGCAGCGATACCATTGTCACCTGAGAGAACTTTATTTTCAGTATGAACAGTAAATGTTGCCGTAACCTTATACTCCGGAACAAATCTGACATAACTTCTGTAAAACTGAATTCCGCTTAAAAGAACAGCGAGAACAATCGGAATCCAACCGAATTTGAGAACACCTCGCCAGATATCACTGAACAATATGCGGACTTCTACAGAAGATTCTCCACTGTCATGATTCTTTTTATAATCATTTATTTTATTCATAATCTATCAACCCTGTTCATTACGGTTTAAGCTGTCAAGCGAGTCTGCAGAAAATCTGTCTTCCCCACTCTTTGTTGATTGTTCTGAAACAGACTTACCTGTTTTTGAGTAAGCGTAATAATTGCTATTTCCGTAATAACCTCTTTCATCGCTACCCATCTGTCCAAACAGTGTAAATGGTTTATATACATTGTTGAGGATACAGCCTTCAAGCTTACCGCCTGATTCGTTTATGTTAAGTATCGCTTCATTAATGTCTTCAACAGGAACTTTGTCAGTTCTTACAACAAGCACTGTAGTATCTGCGATTTCTGAGATTATAACAGAATCGGCAGAAACAGAAACCGGAGAAGTGTCTATAATAATAAAGTCTGCCTTTTTCTCCAACTCTTTGAGAATGTTTTCAATAACTTTTTTATTAATAAGCACATCCGAACCTTCATGAGACCTTTTATTAAAAGCTATTGTAAGATTACTCTTTCTGTATCGGAAAAATTTAAAATCAGAAATATCAATTTTTTCAGCCAAAACATCTGAGAAATCAGATTCCATACTGGTGTGGAAATCCATTATTTTATATATTGAGGGTTTGCGTATATCAAGGTCAAGAAGAACAACACTATATCCACGTTCTGACAATCCCAAGGCTATATTTGTTGCAACTGTAGACTTACCCTCATTCTCAGCAACGCTCGAAATCACAAAGCTTTTCTTCGAGTTGCTTTTGTGAAGATATTCAAACTTCGTACATAATTTCTGATAATCTTCGGTAAATCTTAAACTGGAATAAGCATCGTTGATCAGCAAAGCTCTCTTTTTACGCTTAAAACGTTCCTTTTTTGAAAGATGCGGAGCTTCATGAGAAACAATACCGAGAAGTTTGGAATCAACCTTATCAGAAAAGCCTTTTTCCTCTTTTACCGTTCCTCTGAACAAAGAAAACAATACAACCAAACCTGTTTCAGCAACCATTGCAAGGAAAATTATTTCATTACGGTAAATCATTAACCTTGAGTTTGACGGTGTTGTAGGCATCTTCGGTTCTGAAACAACATCTATAATTGAATCAGTGAAAACAGCATCAGTAACTTCCGGATAAACCTCCAGAATTGAAGTAATCAATTTAAATGCTGTTTCAGGATCTTTTGCCTTAACTGACACATTGAGAAGGTTTGTTGAGTCGGTAATACTTGTTTCAACAGTACCGTCAAAACTATCCAATCCAAGATTTTCGGCAGCCAACACTTTAAGAGAATTCTGCTTAAACACCTCAGTAAAAATATTTGCCATTTCTGCAGACGCGGTAAGGCTGCTGAATGAGCCAGAGGTTCCATAACGTGAACGCACTACCAGCACAGCACTACTTGTATATGTAGGAGTATAGATACTCCTCTCAACCACCTGAATACCCATAAGAGCGATGAGTGCAACAAGAATAATTGCCCATAAACTTTTCAAAACATCTCTTATAAGACTGTTCCATTCAAAGTTGATTGTCATAGACATTTTTCTGTTTTTCATTTTTCATCACTCCTCTACAACAACCGTCAGGATTGAATGCCCTTCATAACCTTCATCAGTTGTAATATAATAATGGACATTATATGTTCCGGGATTATCAGCATCGTAGTTAGTTGAAATCATCAGTTCTATATCTTCGGGTTTCATCAGCACGCCGTTAACTGTTACATCTCCGAGATAGTCTTCAAACTTCGGTGTTTCGCCCTTCTTGACATAAATCAGACTTTTTTCGAGCTGAATTTCAGGTGCCATCGTTTCATTACCCTCAACATGAACAGTTACATCAAGGTAAATTGAATCGCCCATACTGTTTGAAACCTGCAAGGAAACAGTAAAGACGCCTACAGTGCTTCTTATATAGTCTGTCGCAACAATTGCTACTCTGTCACTGATATCCCCGTCGATACAGTCTCTTGCTCCTATAGCTGCCCTGACATCAAGAGCTTCATCCACACTGTAAACGAGAGCTCTTTTCATATAGAATTCAGGAGTGGTATAGTCTTTATAACGTACCATTCTTGTCGCTTTTGTTACATGCTTATCTGAATCCATAACAGAGTAAGTAACCGTAAACAAGCCCGGTTCTATAAACTTTGACACTGACTCAACGCAAACTCTTTCCGAAATATCTCCATCCTTTGCATCAAACGCTGTTACACCCTGAAGAAGTGCTTCTTCTTTATCTTTAACGCTGATTTCCAATACATCAGTTTCCGTTGAAACGTCCGGGGTTACCGCATCACCCGCATTTTTATCAGACTTTGTTTCAATTGAAATTATCGGCTGTGTTGTATCTGTCTTGATTCTGTCGATAACAGAAAAAACCACAAATGCAATCAGCATGATAATGAACATTGCCAAAGTTATTCTTCTGAGCAATTTAACCATAAATTATCACCGTATTTCCTTATCATTCAAAACACACAAAGGGTTGTTTTTTAAAATCAAATCTGCATAATCATACGAAAAATAACTACAAACAAACTCGTGAACTTCTGACAAATCAGGCGTACGCAGATATTGACTGTGAGCATCACTTGCAACAATATCGGCAAGTTGTTTTTCCAAAAGATAACGTGAAACCTTCATTGGTCTTGAACCTAATCTGCCTATGATGCTGTCTCCGTTTAACTGAATACAGGCTCCCACAGATTTTAACATTCCGATCGAATCCGGATTTTCATATACAAACCCGTAACGTTCAGGATGAGCAACTATCGGCTTGTATCCTTGTGAAACAAGATTCTGAACTGCCTCAAACACTTCCGTTTCCCTGGTGTCAAAATCAAACTCAATTAAAACATATTCAGAATTATTAAGTGTGATCAGTCTTCCTGTTTTCAGAAGATACAATACATCTCCGTGATAAAAAATCTCCTGACCGGGATAAATCTTAATATCAATTTCACGCTTTGAAAGCTCAGTGTTAAGTGTTAGAAGTTTTTGATCAAATGAATCGTTCCAATAGTTTTCGAAAATATCCGGAATGTTGCTGTGCGGTGTTGCAATTATAGCTTTTACGCCTGCTTTTGCTGCAAGTGAAGCCATTTCGACAGAATCGATTACACTGCCCGACCCATCGTCAACATACGGTATTATATGACAATGAATATCGTACATTGTTTCACCTACCTTACTGTTTTTCGAAAAATACAAACACTCCCACTAATATTTGAACATTATAGCATAGCGTGCAAAAAAATACAACAACAAATTAATCATAAAAATCCCCGCCTGAGGCAGGGATTGAACATTATCTGGCTTGGTCATCTCCAAGGAGAAGTTTATATGTTTTCAAAACACATTTAAGATCGATTAAGAAAGATTGCTTTTCAATGTATTCAACATCCCATGCAACCTTCTCTTCAGGCTTCAGCTCATAACCACCATTAATCTGTGCCCAACCGGTAAGACCGGGTTTTACATAAAGTCTGTGCTTGAAGCCGACAATATACGACTCAAATTCGTCATAGAAGAACTGACGTTCAGGACGCGGACCAACAACACTCATATCGCCTTTAAGTATGTTCCAAAACTGCGGAATTTCATCAAGGTGTGTTTTTCTGAGAAGTGCACCAATCTTCGTCACTCGATCATCGTCTTTTTTTGCCCAGACTGCACCGTCTTTTTCGGCATCGGTAATCATTGTACGGAATTTGTAAATATCAAATTCTTCACCGTTTTTACCAAGACGTTTCTGTGAATAAATAACAGGACCTTTAGAAGTTGCTAAAATACAAACCGCAATAATAATTGAAGGAATCAGGAAAATGAGAATAGCGATCACAGAGCAAACGATATCGAAAAAACGCTTTCCAAAAAGGAAAAATTTTCCACCGTTTACCCTGACAGGCTTTTTCACCACGAACTTTCTTGTACCGTCAAATACCTTGACTGATAAGTGATTTTTCACAACTTCGTGCTGATTTTCAGAAATAACAATATCAAGTTTTTCTTTTACCGTTACTCCCATAAAATCCCCTTATTAAACATTCTCGGAAGATTATAACACTAATAAAAGCAATAATCAATCACCAAATTATACAATTCCGTTGCCTATATTTATACAACTAAACAAAAACTTCTTATATTCAGCAACGCTGAACACAAGAAGCTTGTTTTAAATTCGATATTACAAAAAACAGGTTGTGCAACCTCAATCTGTTTTTTGATTTTTTAATATTATTTTTCAGAATTTATTAAACATATTGCACTTATAAAGAGCTTCACAATCACAGAAACAGTAAGAACAGTACTCAGTACATTTGCAATAACAATCAGTTTTCTGTCTGCCTCTGCCATCTTCAAAAAAGTTTTTGCTGTAAGTGCTGTGCTATTTTTCATCGGTTACCCTCCCGCCTGTCAGCAGAATTCCGTGAGCGATTGAAGGTATACTTTCTCCCTGAAACGGCGAAATTGCCGAAAGCAAGGCTCCTGTTGCAACAACCAACACTTTTCTAAGCTTACCGTTTTTAAGTTCATTCAGGATTTTTGTGCATAAAACCGTTCCGCAACAAGCACAACCGCTTCCGCCTGCATGGACATCCTGTTCATCAAGATAATATATCATAAGACCTGCATCGTTGTGGACGTTTCTTATATTTATCGAGAATTCATTTTCAAGTAGTTCATAGAGTAACGCTGTGCCTACCTTGCCGAGATCACCTGTCATAATCAAATCGTACTCTTCAGGTGTTGTATTTGTATCTTCAAGAAAATCCGCTATAGTCCGTGCCGCAGCAGGTGCCATAGCTGCTCCCATATTGGCAGCATCTGTTACCCCCTTATCGACAATGCGTCCGATAATTGCTTTTTCGATTTTCGGATAAACATCGTTTTTCTCATTGCTGATCAGGGCCGATGCAGCACCAGTTACCGTCCACTGAGCTGTGGGGGTTCGCTGTCCGCCATATTCAAGAGGCTGACGGAATTGCTTTTCAGCGGAGCAGAAATGCGATGAGGTTGAAGAAATTGCCCTTTTGAAAACACCTGAATTCACGCCGATAGCGGCATTGATCATCGCAAGAACAGAAGTTGAGCAGGCTCCGTAAACTCCGCTGAAAGGTATATTATAATTTCTTATACCGAAGCCCGTACCGCTGCATTGATTCAGGAGGTCACCTGCAAAAATTATATCAACATCAGATTCCTTCACACCTGATTTATCAAGAAGTACTCCTATTGCAGTTTTCTGTAGTTCACTTTCTGCCTGCTCCCAGGTGTCCTTACCGTCGGTTGCATCGCTGATTATCATATCAAAAAGATTTCCTAACGGACCTTCACTCTCTTTCTGACCTGCTACAGCCGACCATTCAACTACAGACGGCTTGTTTTCAAACTCAATTGTATATCTCCCCTGCCTCACGTCATCACCTTCTGCACGATGTAATATGCAAGTCCAAATGCTGTTGAGGCTAAAATACCGTAAGCAATAACAGGACCCGAAACCTTAAAAATGTTTGCACCCGTACCCATAACAAAGCCTTCACTCTTATGCTCGAGTGCAGGTGCAACAACTGAATTGGCAAAGCCTGTGATAGGAACAACAGTCCCTGCACCCGCGTGTTTTGCAATTTTGTCAAAAATTCCGATACCTGTAAGAATTGCTGCTATAACAATCAGGGTTACGGACACCATTGTACGTGTTTCTACGTTATCCATACCAAACATACCGTACAGCTTGAACAAAAGCTCACCGAAACAACATATCGCTCCGCCAACACCGAAAGCCCACAGACAGTTTTTGAGCACCGGTGACGGCGGCGAAGCTTTTTTTACCATTTCATTGTATTTTTTATTTGAAATATCCATTTCATCAACTCGCTTTCAGATTTATTATCTGTAAACTGATTGATAAAATGCAAAAACCAACCTCTTTCGAAGTTGGTTTCCTATTAAAACATCATATTTTCAATAAAAAGCTGTGAAAAATCATTTGTTGATGAAAGATCGACATATTCTGAATTTTCAAGTATTGATTTCGTTTTGTCTGTTCCGCAGGCATATCTGACTGTTCCGAGCAAGCTGCTGTTGTTAATAGCCTTGCATTTATTTTCTAAGTCCTTCGGAATAAGACCTGTTTTCACAGCATTATGGAGATTGATTTTTGCGGAAAAGCCGCCTGAAATATAGACTTTTTCAACATCATTATGTGTAATTTTTTTATATTTCAAAAGCGTTTCAATCGCTGAATACACAGCTGATTTTGCAAGCTGATACTGTCTTACGTCTGCCTGGGAAATCGAAATACCGTCAGCAATTTCAAACTCTTCATTTTCCATATATCCTGTTTCGTCGATTTTGCAACCAAGTAATTCCGCAACAACATCAATAAGACCCGTGCCGCAGATTCCTTTCGGAACAACATTGCCGACTGTTTTGTATCCCGACCTTGAATATGCATATATTGCACCGTCGGATGCACTCATTCCGCACGAAATATTTACTCCTTCAAAGCAAGGACCTGCCGCTGCGGAAGTGCAGACAACTTCATTTTCTGTAAAAAGTGCGATTTCTGCATTTGTACCGAGGTCTATGAGCATGCTGTATTTTCCTTTTTCAGGATATTCGATACAATTAAGACCTGCAACAATATCCGCACCGACAAATGACGAAATACACGGTAATGACTCTATCCTTCCAACTCCTTTAAGACCGATTTCAGCACCTTCAACCGTTTGTTTTTCCAGAAAAACAGGCGTATAAGGAGCGACACCTATTCCCGACGGATCAACATTCCAAAACAAATGAAGCATCGTTGTATTACCCGAAACGAAAAGCGGAAGTTCTTTTTCACAGCCCAAAGAAGCAAGCATTGAGTTGATTTCATCAATAAGGATTCTATGGAGTTCCGTATGTGAAGACTTACGGCAATATTCAATTCTTGATATCACATCTGCTCCGTACATTTTCTGTGGGTTAGTGCGTGTTACTGTATTAATTACTTCACTATTATCAAGAGAAATGAGTGCAAGAGCAAGAGTTGTTGTACCGATATCGAGAACAAAACACATATTTTCCGTTTCAGATTTAACGGTAGGGATTCCTGTTTCCGAAATTATTTCAGCTTTATCCGGTATAGTAACTTCAATATCAGCGGTTACGGTGTACTGACAGGAAAGCTCAGGTTTGCCATCGACAAGTACCGTGCATTTTTTACAAATTCCTTTTCCTGCACAAGGATGGTCAACAAATATGCCGTTTTTTATGAGAATATCAGAAAGTTTTTCGCCTTTTTCAGCGTGAAGTATTTCGTTTTTTAAAACTATTTCCGGCATATTTTCCCTCCTTTACGTCCGATAAATAAAAAGTTAATCAAGCAATTCTATAAGCTTATCAAGAAATGCTTCTTCGCCCCATGTGTTGACTTTGAAAAACATTGCCTGGCTACCGCCCGAAGTAATTGCAGAAAGATTAATCGGTCCGTTGCCGTTCTGAAACAGAGTAACATTCATACTTACACGGTTTCCGCCTGCATAGCTGTAACGTTCAAAAACTCGTACGCTGCACCTTGCATCACCGTCGCAAAAATCGCTTGAATCTTCAAGTGAAGCAGAAACATTACCGCCTAAAATTCCGTTCTCAATTGTTTTTAATAACTGTTCAAAATCACCGTTAATTGCCTGCTCAAATTTTGCCATTGTTATTCCTCCTTTGCATTCGTGTTTTTCACTTATCAGACAGTACCGGAGCCCTTCACTGCTGATTTGATTTTATTATACCATACACTCATATAAAAAAACAACTCCGCACGAAGCGGAGTTGCTGATAATTATCTGATTCCGTAATTTTCGATGATGTAGTCCATATCCTTATCGCCTCTGCCTGAGAGGTTGATAAGAACTGAGCCGTGATCCATTCTTCCTGCAAGCTTCATACCGTATGCAACAGCATGTGAGCTTTCGATTGCAGGAATAATACCCTCAAGACGTGAGAGCTTGAAAAATGCATCAATTGTTTCATCGTCATTGATAACGTCATACTTAACTCTTCCGATTTCCTGAAGGAAAGCGTGTTCAGGGCCTGATGACGGGTAGTCAAGGCCGCTTGCAACAGAGTAAACCGGTGCAGGCTCGCCGTTTTCATCCTTGAGCATAATGCTGTTGAAGCCGTGCATAATGCCCTCTGTACCGTACTTAAGACTTGCGGCATGGTCACCGAGCTTTTCGCCTCTGCCGAGTGGTTCAATACCGTAAATATCAACAGGATCGTTGAGGAAGCCTGCAAAAAGACCTGCAGCATTGCTGCCCCCACCGACACAAGCTACGATTGCATTCGGAAGATGACCTGTCATTTCGATAAACTGTTCTCTTGCTTCGATACCTACAACACTCTGGAAATCACGTACCATCATCGGGAACGGATGAGGTCCGAGAACTGAACCGATACAGTAAATTGCATCGTTATATTCCTTGCTGTATGCATCAAAAGCAGCGTCAACAGCCTCTTTGAGTGTCTGAAGACCGTGTGTAACCTCAACAACGTTTGCACCGAGAATCTTCATTCGTGCAACGTTCGGAGCCTGCTTTTTGATATCAACAGAGCCCATATAGATATCGCATTCAAGGCCGAAATATGCTGCTGCAGTTGCAAGTGCAACACCGTGCTGACCTGCACCTGTTTCAGCGATAACCTTTTTCTTACCCATATACTTTGCAAGAAGTGCTTCACCCATACAATGGTTGAGCTTGTGGGCACCCGAATGGTTAAGGTCTTCACGCTTTGCGTAAAGCTGTACCTTTCCGCCAAGTGCATCAGAAAGACGCTCAAGGTGAGTTACGGGAGTCGGTCTGCCCTGAAATTCCTTGCGGATTCTGCGAAGCTCAGCAATAAACTTTCTTGACTGGCAGATTGAATAATAAGCCTCTGTTGTTTCAGCCATAGCTGCCTTGAGCTTATCATCAACAAAAACTCCGCCGTATTTTCCGAAATATCCGTTTTTGTCGGGATAATTATTAAAATAAGTATCAAAATCGATTCCGTTGAGTTTCATAAAAATTCCTCCTGTTTTCTGACAAAAACAAAACGTCCCTGACAGAAATTTTTAATCTGTCAAGGACGAATAAAGCTTATCCGCGGTGCCACCTTGTTTCACGGTTTACCGTGCACTTTCAGGATACTTACATACCCTTGCCAACTAACGTATGGCTGACGTTGCAGAATACTTTGCATTACGCATTTGACTGCACCCTCCGCGGTCCATTTGACGAAGTGTTTCTTACCTGATTTTCAGCATCGCAGGCTCTCTGTAAAGGCATCGTCGCCGTTATCTCCGCATCAACGGTTTAATTTTAAAATTTGGCTTATTATATCACCGTAGCTTCAAGTTGTCAATGGTTTGATGAAAACTTTCAGTTGTTAACATCTTCCTGCAGGTATTTTTCGATACAGGAAACAACAAGGTTTCTTGCCGTATTCACGTTACCGCTTACCGTACAGCCTGCCGCTCTAGGGTGACCACCGCCACCGAGCATTGCACATACTTCTGAAGCATCAACACCCTCGTGTGTTCTCATTGAAACTTTGAAGGTTCCGTCTGTTTTTTCGCGCATTGTCACACCGACAACAACACCCTCAATCTGTCGGGGTATTGCTGCAATAGCGTCAACTTCGCTTTCGTCCGAGCCGCTTCTGCGGTACATATCCTGAGTGATTGTGATAAATGCACATTTACCGTCAAGATACATTTTCATCGACTCAAGTGCAAGACGCTCAAGTGCAACATAAGTTCTTGTTTTGGTTTCGAACATTATGATATTGATTTTACTGTGGTCAGCTCCCGATACAATCATTTCCGCTGCCATATGCATAGTTCGCGGAGTAACGTTTGCATACCGGAAACATCCCGTGTCTGTTGAAAGTCCCGTGAATATACAGTCCGCAATATTCTTTGTAATTTCAACACCGAGAGCCTTTATAACCTCAAGAATAATCTCACACGCTGCCGCCGCAGTCGGGTCAAGAAGCGTCTTTTCAGCATAAAGTCTGTTTGATCCGTGGTGGTCAATACAGAGCTTTACCCTGCTACCGAAGCGAGCTTCAAAATCTTTACCAAGGAGCTTCGCATCTGCAACGTCAACCGCAATAATATTCTCATATTCAATGTCTTCTTCACACAGTCTGCCCATATAGGAATACTTTTCGGGTGCAGTGTCACCGCAACGTACAACTGCATTTTTACCGCAGCTTTTCAGTGCTTCACAAAGAGCAAAACCGCAGCCGAGAGTATCTCCGTCAGGATGCGAATGTGTAAGAATCAGAAAATCATCATTATTTTCAAGGAATTCTACCGCTTGGTTCAAGTCAATAATCATAATCCCTCATCCCTCAATTATAACGGATTATTTTAAATCATCCATAATTTTAACAATGTTCATACCGTGTTCAATGGAATCGTCTGCAATAAACACAAGCTCGGGTGTTTTTCTTAAATGCAGACGCTTTCCAACCTCACGGCGGACATATCCCGTTGCGCTTTTAAGACCCTTTACAGCTTCTTTTGCTGTATCAAGTCCTTCAAGTGCACTGATGTAAACCTTTGCATAAGATGCATCTGAGCTTACTTCAACGCGTACAACGGTAAGCATTTTATCCAGCACCCTCGGATCCTTAAGCTCACGGACAATTGCAATTATCTCGCGCTTGATATCGTCGGATACTCTGTCAATTCTGTATCCCGCCATAAATACCTCTTATCAATCTCTGTATTCTTCGATGATATATGCTTCGAAGATGTCGCCTTCCTTGATATCGCCGAACTTGTTAAGTCCGATACCGCATTCATAGTTGGAAGCAACTTCCTTAACGTCATCCTTGAAACGGCGGAGTGATGAAATTTCGTCATCAGCAAGCACAATACCGTCACGGACAACACGGATTTTTGAATTTCTTGTGATTTTACCGTCAAGAACGTAACAACCTGCAATCTTACCTACAGAAGAGATTGTGATAACGTTTCTTACCTCACAGCGACCCTGCTCAACCTCGCGGAACTTCGGAGCGAGCATACCCTTGATAGCTGCCTGAATTTCCTCGATGCAGTCGTAGATAATACGGTACATTCTCATTTCAACGCCGTCACGCTCTGCAAACTGAACAGCAACGGGATCGGGACGTACATTGAAGCCGACGATGATAGCGTTTGAAGCGTTAGCAAGCATAACGTCAGACTCACTCGGAGCACCGACACCGTTATGAATAACACGAACACGTACTTCCTCGTTAGAAAGCTTTTCAAGGCTCTGCTTAACAGCTTCTGCTGAACCCTGAACGTCAGCTTTAACGATAACGTTGAGGTCTTTCATTTCGCCTTCCTTGAGTGAATCAAAGAGGTTATCAAGAGTAACCTTCTGCATTGACTTGAACTGTTCTTCCTTAGCTTCGCTCTTTCTCTGCTCAACAAGCTCACGTGCAAGACGCTCGTCGCTTACTGCATCAAAGATATCGCCTGCCTGCGGAACTTCAGCAAGACCCGTGATTTCAACAGGAACTGACGGGCCTGCAACCTTAACCTTTTTACCCTTATCGTCTGTCATTACACGTACACGACCAACAGCTGTACCTGCAACGATGATATCACCTGAATTAAGTGTACCCTTCTGAACAAGGAGAGTTGCAACAGGACCGCGACCCTTATCAAGACGGGCTTCAATAACAATACCCTTTGCCGCTCTGTTCGGGTTAGCCTTAAGCTCCTGCATTTCAGCAACGAGAAGGATATTTTCAAGAAGAGTATCAATACCCATATGAGTTTTTGCAGAAACAGGTACACAGATAACGTCACCGCCCCACTCTTCGGGAACAAGGCTGTGCTCTGTGAGCTGCTGCATAATTCTGTCGGGGTTGACATCCTGCTTATCCATCTTATTGATAGCAACAATAATCTGAACACCTGCAGCCTTTGCATGGTTGATAGCTTCGATTGTCTGCGGCATGATACCGTCATCGGCAGCAACAACAAGAACCGCAATATCTGTAGCCTGAGCACCACGGGCACGCATTGATGTGAAAGCGGCATGACCCGGAGTGTCAAGGAATGTAATCTTCTGACCGTTGAGGTCAACTCTGTAAGCACCGATATGCTGAGTGATACCGCCTGCTTCAGTTGTTGTAACTGATGTGTTTCTGATAGCATCAAGAAGTGAAGTTTTACCGTGGTCAACGTGGCCCATTACACAGACAACGGGATCACGGAGAACAAGATCTTCATCTGTATCTTCACTGTCGTCGATGATTCTGTCTTCAATTGTAACAACAACTTCTCTTTCAACCTTTGCACCAAGCTCTGTTGCAACGATTTCAGCTGTGTCGTAGTCGATAACCTCGTTTACGCTTGCCATCTGACCGAGCATAAAGAGTTTTTTGATAACTTCAGCTGCTGTCATATGGAGAAGTTCAGCAAGAGCACCGACTGTAATCTCCTCGGGAACCTGAATCTTAAGCTGAGGCTTCTTTGCTCGCTCTGCAGCGATTCTCTGAAGTCTTTCCTGCTCAGTTTCTCTTCTTGAAGAACGCATACCCTGCTTACGGTACTGCTGTGACTTCTGCTTGAGCTTCTGCTTGTTTACTGTTTTATCGTTCTGAACACCGCGGTTTGCGGGAGCGATATTTTCATAACGCTCATTGTACTTTTCAAGATCAACGTTGTTTGCTCTTGTATCAACTGTTCGTGCTTCACCCTTTGTTCTGCTCTGCGGCTTTGCATTGGGATCCTTTTCCTTTTTCTTCGGAGGATTGTTCTGCGGCTGTGCTGCCTTTTCGGGAGCCTTATTCTGCTTTGCAGGTTCAGCCTTTTTATCCTTATTGCCCTTTTCTGCAGGAACTTCAGCAGCTTTTTCAGCTACCTTTTCCTCAGCTTTCGGCTCTTCTGCTTTTTCTTCCTTCTTAGGCTCATTTGCCGTTGCGAAGTAAGCATCGAAGCTCTCAACGCTGTTTTCTTTAGTGTAAACCTCAAAAATAACGTCAAGCTCATTTTCTTCAAGAGCTGTCATAGATTTCTTCTGACCCTCAAAGTGTTTTCCCAAAAGCTCAAGCACACTTTTGCTGGACACATCGAAATCCTTAGCGACCTCGTGAACTCGGTATTTATTTATCATAAACCTCGCTCCTTTCCGGATTTGTTATCGTTAATTTTTGTAATAATTGTTTTTGCGAAACCTTCATCGTCAACCGTAAAAACCGCGGCTTTGAAGCTTGTGGCATTTTTGATATCAAGCATCGTATAGCTGACGTCAAAGATTTTTACACCTGCATTCTGTGCAAGTGAAGTAATTTCATCATTAAGCCTTTGTGAAGCGTCACTGCATATTACGCAAAGACTCGCGCTTCCCGCCTTGAGAGCCAGCTTACAGGCATCGTGACCGAGGCTGAGCTTTCCGGCTTTTCTGCAAAGACCTAAGAGGCTGAGTGCTGAATCATTCATGATTTTTCAGCTCCTCTTCCATTTTATCGTAAATCTCATCGGGAATCTGTATCTGAAACGATCTTTCGATTCTCTTGGATTTTCTTGCAATTTTAAGACACTGCGCATTCGGGCAGATATAAGCTCCCCTGCCGTTGACTCTTCCCGTAAGGTCCATAAGAACCTCATCTTCGGGAGTTTTAACAACGCGGACAAGCTCCTTTTTCGGCTTCATTTCACCGCAGCCCGTACATTTGCGAAGAGGTATCTTCTTTTTCTGCTGCATTCCTATTCCTCCTTATTAAAGGATGATAGAAGGTTCGATTTTTCCGCTTTCGGGTTTGATATCAATTTTCCAACCTGTGAGCTTTGCTGCAAGACGTGCATTCTGACCCTTGTTACCGATAGCAAGTGAAAGCTGAAGGTCAGGAACGATTACTCGGCAAGCCTTTTCACCGTTTTCATCAACAGTTACTGATACAACGTCTGCCGGAGCAAGAGCTGCTGCAACAAACTCTGCAGGATTTTCGCTGTACTTAACAATGTCGATTTTCTCACCGTAGAGCATATCAACAATCTTGCCTACACGAGCACCGCGAGGTCCGATACATGCACCTACTGCATCAACGTTTTCGTCCGCACTGTAAACAGCGATCTTTGTTCTTGAACCTGCCTCACGTGAAACTGACTTGATTTCAACAGTACCGTCATAGATTTCAGGAACTTCTGATTCAAAGAGTCTCTTAACAAGACCGGGATGTGTTCTTGAGATAGTAGCTCTCGGACCGCGTCTGCCCATTTCCTTTGCATCTGCAACACTTGCAATATAAACCTTGATAAGTGCACCGGGAACGAGTGTTTCACCCGGAATCTGCTCACTCTTGAAGAGTGTTTCCTGAGCCTTGCCGATTTCAACAACTGCGTCGCCTGTTTCAGGATCAACACGCGAAACCTTAGCTGTAACGATTTCCTGATTGTGGCTCTGGAATTCCTCACGGAGCTTACCGTGTTCAGCCTCTCTGATACCCTGACGGATAACATGCTTACCCTTGTCAGCTGCGATACGGCTTACTTCCTTTGTTTCAAGCTCGATTTCGATGATATCACCGACAAGAGCTGTTGCCTTATACCTCTGAGCCTGCTCAAGTGTAATATCCTCATCAGGATCAACAATTTCAGAAACAACGTTCTTTCTTACGAAAACGCGCATTGTTTCCTCTTCGGGATCAAGCTCGCAGAAAACGATATCCTTATTGTTATAATCACGCTTAACTGCTGTTACAAGAGCTCTCTGGATGCCTTCGCAAAGTGTTTCCATCGGGATTCCTTTTTCTTTTTCAAGCATCTTGAGTGCCATAAAAAGTTCCTTGTTTACCATTATTCTACTCCTCCGAAATCATCAAGTTTAACATAAGATGTTTCTTTTTTATTAATCATGAGCTTTGTGCCGTCCTCCAGCAAAAGTTCAAAGTTTCCGTTATCATAGCTTTCAAGAGTACCCTTGAATTCTCTCTGTCCGTCAACGGGACGAATAAGCTTTACCATAATTTTCTCACCGAGGCTCTTTTCAAAATGAGCATCACGCTTAAGATCACGCTCAAGACCCGGTGAAGAAACCTCAAGACAATAGCTCTGTTCAATCGGATCAGCCTCGTCAAGCGGCTTGTCAATCGCGTGGCTCATATCCACACAGTCATCAATTGAAACTCCGCCTTCTTTATCAATGAAAACACGAAGGAACCAATCTGCACCTTCTTTTTCAAAGCGGACGTCCCAGATTTCAAGACCGAGAGACTGAGCAATCGGCTCAGCGATTTCCCATACGGTGTTGACGGTATTACCGCCCTTACCTTTTGAAGCCATAATCTACCTCCTAAACAACACAAAAGAGCGGGTTGCCCCACTCCTTTGTCAATACATTCTAAAGTTTACTACAATATGATATCACATTATTCCAAAAATATCAAGTGTTTTTTTAATTAAAGTTTATTGAACTTATTAAGCACAAGAACAGTTATAACAGCTACTACAATTGTGATGAACATAAGTGTACCTGCGCCCATTGTCGGGTCTACGAAATAAAGGAAAGCAACACCTGCAATAAGCGGAGTAATCATAATCTTCCAATGCTTGAGGATGTAGCCTGCAGCAAGTGAGCCGAAGAGAGCCGGAAGAACATAATCAAATGCAGGAGCAAGAGTGCCTTCTGTAAGAACGCTGAGGTAAGGACCGAAAGCAAGAACACCGACTGCGATAACAACTGTTGTTACGATTGAAGAAACAGCAATTGCAATAGTTGTGATAACTTCGCCTTCTTCTGTGTTTGCACGAACCTTAGCCTGCTCCATAGCCTTAAGACCGCAGGGAAGCTTGAGGTTAGAGATGTTACCTGTAACAAAGCTGAGGTACGCACCGCCGGGACCGAGAAGAGGAACATATGTGATAACCTCAACAATAGCTGTAAGCCAATAAAGAGCCATAAGCTTCGGCATAATGCTCAGAAGTGCATTTGCTTCAGGCCATACATTCCAACGGATGCAGACAGAAACAGGAATACAAATAAGAACAAGCAATGCACCGATGTTCCAGAGAATACCCCATCTGTGAACTCTGTCAAAATAGTCTTTCTGATTAATCATTGTCTGTCCCTCCCTTAACCTTTGATATATTCAGCGCCGACTTCGAACCAACCGTGTGAAACAAGGTTCTCGGGAAGCACATTTGTGAACAATACAGCCATACCCATAGCCGCAAACATCGCGATAGGCATTGCAAACGGTTCGAGCTTTGTAAGCTTGAATTTCTTACATACGATATCAAGAACTAACATAAACACTATCGCACAGATAAGCACGAGGATCGACATAAAGCCTGCAGAACCGCTGATCATTTTAACCTTCTCAATCTGACCTGCAGCATTTTCTGCAGTTACAGTCTGAGTTGTAACGCTGTAAATCTCTCTTGAAACGAAAGCCATAACAATACCGATAAAAGCAGCTGCAGAGATAGCATCACCGAACTTCTGTGACTTTTCGCTCTTGTTTACTGTTTCGCCAACCTTCTTTTGAAGCTTCTTGCAAAGGAACGGAAGAAGAAGCAAAGGAGCGATACTACCGAGTGTCATAGCCCATGTAATTGTTGCAAACTTCTGAGGATCTGTAACTGAATTGTTAAGGGTATCTCCCCAGAAATCAAGAGCAGACTGTGCTGCTGTTGTTTCATATGCAAGGTTACCGATAACCGAAAGTCTGATCCATGGAAGAACGATACCCAATGCATTCGCAAGAACGATAACCGTAGCAAGAATTGAAATTGCAGGAGCAACGGTAAACATCGCGCTTGAAATCATTGTTGTTCTGAGAGTTTCTTTTGCGATACCGAGTTCGCGTGCTCTCTTTAAAGACTTAACAAGGAAAAATACGGACTGTACAACTACGAAGCCGATAACGATCAATGCAACCGCGTACATAAATCCGCTTGTTTTGAAATCACCATTCATCTGGTTTTGTCCCCCAATCACGTTTTTACGTTTTAGAATGAAGTAATAATAACACAAAGCGTTGTGTATCGTCAAGTACAGATTAGCAGTAATATTGTATATTTATTTTTATACAATTATATAAAAATGTTTTGCTGATAAGGTTATTTTTTAATTCTTATTCACAATTATTAACAATTTGTTCATATTTTCTCAATTTTTTTGCTAACTCTTCGTGATATAAATGTCACAGAGATGTTATCTCTATTTTCATTTTTATTTTCTCTTTCCCTTGAAAGCTCCGATGCTGCACACATCGGAGCTTTCCCCCTTTTTCAGCAGATATTCCAAAAATTTACCGAAGCTACGTGTAAAGATACCTTTCAAAACCTTATGGTTTGTTGACAACTAAAGTATAGTTAAAAGCCAAGCATCGTCTCGGAATTTTCCCATCAGTGCAATTTATTTTCTGCTCTAAAAATCCGAAATTAACAATACAACCACAAAAACAACACGAAAGATGTGATTAAAATTAAGATTTTCGTTCCCTCATATTTCAGTAACTTCAGGTGTATAGCAGATAAATGTCCCGATACATGTTGTGCAGGATGGGAAGCGGACCTGGACAATGAGATAATCAAAAAATACAAAACCGTCGGTGGTAAACTTGGCGAAAGAATAAAAAACAGCCTTACAAAAGACGAAACTGACTGTAACATCTTTGCTCTTTGTACAAACGGCAGATGTCCTTTTCTTAACAGCCGCAACCTTTGCGACATTCAGGCTACTTACGGTGAAGAATACTTAAGTAAAACCTGCGCTATGTTTCCACGCTTTTACGATGATTTCGGAAAAATACGTGAAATGGGAATCGGTTTCGGCTGTCCCGAGGCGGCAAGAATTATGCTTGAGGATAACGAACCGTTTTCATTAGAATTCTACGAAGAGAGTGTCGGCGATGTTGACAATATCGACGAGGAATTTCTTTCTGAAATCATAACATTGAGATCAGAGATTTTTGCAATCCTTGAGAACGAAGAGCTTAACTTCAAGAAAAAGATTGAAAACATTTTTAATATCGTAACCGCATTTCAGAAAGAGCTTGACGGAGAAGATATTATTGATAAAATTCAGCATCGTAATTTTGACGAGTGTATCTCAGTTCTTGAAGATATGGAATATATAAAACCTGAAAGAAAGGATTTTGTTTCTTCACTGAAAGATAAAAAGCTTTCCAAAAACACGCTGAATCTTTACAGAAGCGATTTTGAAAAGCTGATGAAATATTATATTTTCAGGTATTTTCTTTCCATAGGATATGATTATGACGTTGTTACGCCAGTAAAATACGGTGTTTTTGCCTGCATTGTAATCAGCAGGATTTATGCACATTTCGGATCACCCGATTTTGAAACGAGAGTTAAAATTATGTACAGCTACTCAAAAGAGATTGAATATTCGGACGTAAACATCGATTTGCTTGACCGTGCAATGTATGAGTATTTCGGTGTACAGGATTTGCTTGGACTTTTATAATTACTTTTACACGAATTGTGGATTTGTAGAGCTGTTTTAAAATCAGCACCATAGGGCAGGTATCATCTGTCTGCTGAATTTATGTGTTTTTTCAGAAACATAACATATTCCCCTATAGACATACCTGAATCTATTTTTATAGGGCACTACGTTTATGACGTGCCGATATTCTGCTGTATTAACGGTGTGTCGCAAGCGTCACACCCTACAAGACGTTTTAAATTTCCTGACAAATTCGGGTTTGTCGGGATGAATCCCGAAAGTAATAAGTAAGAAGTAAGAGTGAATAAGTGAGGGTCTGCGACGCTGAAATATCATAACGGTTGCGTTGCAACCTACACCTCACCACCGCCTACAGCGGAGCCTCTCCTCAAGGAGAAGCCTTGGACTTGCGTAGTTTCTCAGCCTTCCCCTTGAGGGGAAGGTGCCGAGGAACGAGGCGGATGAGGTGGCAACAAACAGACAGACAAACCCAAATTTGTCGGGGTGCTTGGATTTTGCAGAATCCAATACCTCCATCTGACGAGGGAGGTGGATTTTGCGAAGCAAAAGACAGAGGGAGAGATAGCAAGAGCTTTTACTACCCCTCAGTCTTGCCTACGGCAAGCCAGCTCCCCTGACAAGTGGAGCTCTTCTTTTTTAGCTTTAAAAAAAGAAGAGCTCTACAAACCCGAATTTACGGAAATAACTTTAAACAAAAAATCACGGCAGAAATTAATTCTGCCGTGTAATTTTTTATAATTTGGTTTTATTCTGCGGGAACTTCGTCGATTTCCTTCATCTGATTAACAACACTCTGACGACGTTCAGCAAGCTCGCGGTACATACGCTCTTTCTTCTCACCTGAAAGGTCATAGAAGAATTTCGGAATAAGACCGAAGATACCTGTAACTGTCGGAAGAAGTGTACACATCATGAAGAGAAGATACTCTGTCTTTTCACTCTGGTTACCGAAACCTGCACCTTCTTTATAACCGATGCTTGCAAGAATAGCTGACTTGATTGTGTTACCAAGTGTACCAACAAGCTTCTGAGCGAGGTTCTTTGCAACACCTGTCATACCTTCAGTACGGTAGCCGTTCTTCCACTCACCGTAGTCGATAGCTTCGTTACGCATTTCCTCAGGAATAACACTCTTGATACCCCAGAATGCCATCCAGATTGTTTCTCTGATCATAAATGCGGGGATCATAACTGCAAGCTTCTTGTAGTTCTTGTTGATTGAACCGACAGCGAAAACGCCAAGCATAAGCACGTCGCTGACGTGTGAACTTGCGATCCACAAGGTTCTTGTTGAGAATTTTTCTCTTGCCTTTGTAACCCAAGCGTAGCTTGTCGGTGAAACGAATGCACCGGGGATACCAACGATTGTAGTCATTGAAGCAAAGCCAAGAACATTTATGTAGTAGTAGTTAAGACCTGTGTTCAAACCGAATGCTGAAAGGAACTCTGTAAGAGTAAGGATGAGCAACGGCTTGTTGTTGAAAATAGACTTGAATCCCTGAAGGATACTCGGCTTCTCGTTGCGCTGAAGAACTCTTTCTTTTGTTGCAAAAACAAAGTAAAGACCCATTGCACTTACGCAAGCTGAAGTGAAAACACCTGCTGAAACGTAAAGTGATTTCATCGGGATCGGAAGAGCTCCGTGGTTAACAAGGTCAATAAGAAGGCCCATAAGAATTTCGGGAGCCTTTTCGATGAAGCCTGAGAACAAGCTTGCCTGTGTGATAAGTCTTGTTCTTTCAATAACGTTCGGTGTGATTGTTGAAAGCATACCTGTTCTCGCAATAGCATTAAGAGAACCGTTCAGGTTGCTGATAAGCTGGAATATCATATAGAAAGCAAGCTTACCTGCGTGGTAGGGACTTGTTCCGGCAAAGATTATCGGAAGAAGCCAATAAACGAGAGAAAGCAAGAATCCGGGACCTGCAGCAAAAACAAGCCAAGGTCTGAATTTACCCAATCTTGTTCGTGTTCTGTCAACAATAGCGGCAAGAAAAACGTCGTTGATAACGTCCCATATACCGATAACAAAAGTAACGAGAGTCTGGAAACTCAGACCGACCTGTACGATATCTGTGATGAAAACGTCCTGATACTTGTTTATGTTAAAACTCTGAGAGATATCATAAACAACATATGCAATTGTTTCCTTTGAACCAACATAACGTCGGTTATTCGATATGGTACGTCCGGCTTTAATTTCCTGCTGCTCTGTTACTTCGTTTACAGAAACAGCGCTTTCTGCCATTATACCGCCTCCTTTGGACATAATTATATAAATTTATCCTATTATATCACAGCTTGCAAGTTATTTCAACTAAAATATTAAGCTTTTAGTCAGGAAACAGAAAGTATTTTCGTGAAAAAGAAAAAACACCGCAATCTCATTTCGAAATTGCGGTGTTAAGCTGATTGAATTATTTATCAGTTTCAAGCGGTTTTTCGTCAATTTCCTTCATCTGGTCAATGACACTCTGACGGCGTTCAGCAAGCTCGCGGTACATGCGTTCTTTCTTTTCACCTGAAAGGTCATAGAAGAATTTCGGGATAAGACCAAGGATACCTGTAACTGTCGGGAGCAACGTACACATCATAAAGAGATAGTACTCAGTCTTTTCTGACTGGTTGCCGAAGCCTGCGCCCTCTTTGTAGCCGATGCTTGCAAGGATTGCAGACTTGATTGTAGCACCGAGTGTGCTTACAAGCTTTCTTGAAAGGTCTTTTGCAACGCCTGTGATACCTTCAGTACGGTAACCGTTCTTCCACTCACCATAGTCAATGGATTCGTTACGCATCTCTTCGGGAATAACGTTCTTGATACCCCAGAAAGCCATCCAGATGGTTTCTCTGATCATGAATGCGGGGATCATAACTGCAAGCTTCTTGTAGTTTTTGTTGATTGAACCGACAGCGAAAACGCCAAGCATAAGCACGTCGCTGATATGTGAACTTGCAATCCACAAAACTCTTGTTGAGAATTTCTCTCTTGCCTTGGTAACCCAGGCGAAGCTTGTGGGTGATACGAATGCACCGGGGATACCAACAACCGTAGTCATTGAAGCAAAGCCGAGAACGTTTATGTAGTAGTAATTAACGCCCGTATCCATACCGAATGCTGAAAGGAATTCAGTCAATGTGAGAATCAACAAAGGCTTGTTGTTAAGGATTGACTTGAAGCCTTGAGCAACGCTGGGTTTCTCGTTACGCTGGAGAATTCTCTCCTTTGTTGAGAATACGAAGAAGAGACCCATTGCGCTTGCAACAGCTGTAGTGAAAACACCACCGGTTACGAACAAAGCCTTCATCGGTATCTTAAGAACACCGTGGTTAACAAGGTCAATAAGAAGACCCATAAGAATCTCAGGAGCTTTTTCAACAAAACCTGAAAGCAACTGAGCCTGAGTAATCAGTCGCGTTCGTTCAATAACGTTCGGCGTGATTGTTGAAAGCATACCTGTTCTTGCGATTCCGCTGATTGTACCGATAACTTCGTTAACAACGTGGAAAAGCAAGTAGAAAACAAGCTTGCTTACGTTATACGGTCCTGTGTTTGCAAACAAAATCGGAAGAAGCCAATAGATGATTGAGAGGAAAAATCCGGGGCCGGCAGCAAAAAGAAGCCAAGGTCTGAATTTACCCAATCTTGTTCGTGTTCTGTCTACGATAGCGGCAAGGAAAATATCGTTGATAACGTCCCATATACCGTTGATGAAAGTAACAACTGTCTGGAATTTCAAACCGACCTGAACAATGTCGGTGATGAAAATATCCTGATACTTGTTTATGTTAAAACTCTGGGAGATATCATAAACAACATATGCAACTGTCTCCTTCGAACCGACATAGCGTCGGTTATTGGATATGGTGCGTCCGGCTTTAATTTCCTGCTGCTCTGTTTTTTCATTTACAGATACAGCATTTTCTGCCATCATATCGCCTCCTTGGTAAATGATGTTGTTATTATAACACATGTACATTAAAAATTCAATCAAAAAAGCATTTTTGTTTAAATTATTAAAGATTGTAAGCTTTAAACAATTATGATATAATTCTTTCGTGAGGTGAATTTTATGAATAACACAACGAAATTAAGCTTGATCTTTGCTGTAGTAGGTTTACTTGTCGGAATAGTAATGTCTTTTATGATAAAGGGAAACACGGTTATAGATGCAATAATCGGCACCCTTGCGGGTGCCGTAGTGGGTTATTTCCTTAATTCATTTGTTCTGAAAAAATAAGGTCGGCCGTTCTTCCGTTAACTAACTTTATGAGAGCAGAAGGGGATACCTCAATCTGTGCCCCGACCTTGCCTGCACTTACAGCAACAGTTTCAAGCTTTTCGATATCAGCATGAAAAGTTGTTTTAAAAAGCTTTTTCATTCCTACAGGACTGCATCCACCGTGGATGTAACCGGTCAGAGGAAGAAGCTCATCCTGACGCATCATTTCAATTGATTTCTCTTTAACTGCCTTTGCAGCTTTTTTGAGGTCAAGATGCTCTGCGACGGGAATAACAAAAACATAATAGCTTTTGCTTGCGGAGCGTGTTACAAGCGTTTTGTAAACGGAGCTTACATCCTTGCCGACGAAGTTTGCAACAGTAACTCCGTCTGTCGGAATACCCTCGCCGTGCGGATAAAAGTGCGGTGTATAGGGTATTTTCTTTTGCTCCAAAATACGCATAACATTTGTTTTTTCGTTTTTCTGTGCCATAAATATCACTCTAAATAGTCAACAATTTTTGTTGTTTTTCCGCTACGGATGTAAACTCTCGGTACACGGCGGGTAATACAGCAAAGGAATTCATAATTGAATCTGCCCGAAATCTCACCGATTTCTTCGCAGGAGATGAATTCATCACCGTCTTTACCGACGAGAGTAACGTTATCACCGATAAGAACATCTGGAATATCCGTAACATCAACCATAAACTGATCCATACAAACTCTGCCGACGATTTTTGCCCGCTTACCGTGAATGAGTACACAGCCTTTGTTTGAAAGCTGTCGGGGATAACCGTCTGCATATCCGACAGGGATTGTAGCAATAACTGTCGGCTTTTCTGCAACATAAGTTGAACCGTAGCTTACGGTGTCACCCTTGTTGATTGTTTTTACGTTGATAACAACGCTGTGAAGCTCCATTGCAGGTTTTACATCAAGACTTGCTTTGTTCACTTCGTCAGAAGGATAAAGTCCGTATGTGATGATACCGCTTCGTACCATATTAAGGAAATTATCCTGCATATCAACGATTGCGGCACTGTTGCAGACGTGCTTTGTCGGAATATTGATTCCGAGTGACTCAAGCTTGCTGACAAAATTTCTGAATCGCTCAAGCTGAGTGTTCATTGAAGTTTTGTCTGCTGAGTCAGCACAGGCAAAATGAGTGAAAATACCGTCAATTTCGATATTTGAAAGTTCGGAAATGCGTCTTATTTCTTCAATGCTTTCGTCGTTGGGAATATAACCGATTCTGCCCATACCTGTATCAACCTTCAGGTGGATATGCGCTGTTGTACCCATCTGTTTTGCTGCCTCGTTAAGGCTTTTGGCGATACCGTACTGGAAAACAGTGAGCATAATATCGTTTCTTATAATAGTTTCAAACTGATTCGGAAAAACAAAGTCAAGAATGAGAATCGGCTTCGTAATACCAGCACGTCGGAGAGCGAGAGCTTCACCGACGGTTGCAACGGCAAAGCCGTAAGTGCCGATTTCGCTGAGTGCTTTTGTAACCTCGATAGCACCGTGGCCGTAAGCGTCAGCCTTTACAACGGGCATAACCTTGGTTGCTGTGCCGACTTTTTCAATTATCTTTTTTGTGTTTTCACAGATTCTGTCAAGGTCAATTCTTAAATAGACTCTGTTAAGGTAGTCAAGACTACTCAATGTAAGCACCTCTTAGTCAATTACTTTGATTGTTTCAATAACCGGCTGCTGATTCTTGGGAATGGAATCTGAAACAGGAGTTTCGGAACAGATTTTGTCGATGATATCCATACCTTCTGTAATCATACCGAAAGCGGCATACTGTCTGTCAAGTCCGCTTGCTGTCATATCGTTAAGGCAGATAAAGAACTGTGATGATGCACTGTCATAATCTACGGGTGTACGAGCCATAGAAATAACACCGCGCTTATGCTTGATGTTGTTCTGCACACCGTTGATTTCAAATTCACCCTTGATTGTATCTTTTGAACCGCCTCTGCCGTCACCGTCGGGGTCACCGCCCTGAAGAACAAAGTCTTCTACATATCTGTGGAGACCGATTCCGTCGTAAAAACCGCTTTCGGCAAGTTTGATGAAGTTTTCAACGGTTATCGGAGCTTCGTTCGGGTAAAGCTCAATTTTTACTGTGCCGTAGTCTTTGAATGTCATTTCAACGTGACGGACAGCGGCACTTTCAGTTGTCGGATTGTTTGTATCGCCGTCAGGCTTTTGGCTGTCACCGCAACCGGCAAAAGCAGACACAATAAAGAGCATACATAAAATTAAAGAAATAATTTTTTTCATAGTGAACACCTCGTATATGTATTAAAACTTATTATACCATACTGCAAACTTATAGACAAGTAAATTTTTTGTGTTATAATATCGATTGAGGTGTAGGTATGTTTATTTGCAATTCGTGTCCGAGAAAATGTAATATTGATCGCGATTCCTTCAAGGGTGTCTGCGGTGCACCTGTAAGTTACAAGCTCGCAAGGGCAGCCCTCCATTTTTGGGAAGAGCCTTGTATCAGCGGTGACAGGGGAAGCGGAACGGTTTTCTTTTCAGGCTGTTCACTTAAATGTGTTTTTTGTCAGAATTACGAAATAAGCCGCAATTCTTACGGAAAGGAAATTACGGAAGAAAGGCTTATTGAAATTTTCTACGAGCTTGAAAATCAGGGAGCACACAATATCAACCTTGTAAATCCTACACATTATTCTGCACAGCTTGCAAAAACGCTTAAAAAATACAAACCGAACGTTCCTGTTGTGTATAATACGGGAGGATATGACAGCCTTGAAAGCCTTAAAAAGCTGGACGGCTTGGTTGATATCTACCTTACCGATATTAAATATGTAAGCGAAGGTGTTTCGAAAAAGTACAGCGGTGCCGAAGATTATTTTGCAGTTGCATCGGAAGCTGTACTTGAAATGCAGAGGCAGGTCGGAGAAAATGTTTTTGATGAAGACGGTATAATGCAGAAAGGTATTATAATCCGTCATCTTGTTCTCCCGGGTAATGTCAGTCAAGCAATGCGAATGATGGATTGGGTGAAAGAAAATCTTCCCATAGACACTGTTCTTAGTCTTATGAGTCAGTATACTCCTTGCGGTAAAGCTTCTGAGTATCCGACAATCAACCGTAAACTCAGCGAAAGAGAGTATGATATGGTGCTTGATTATGCGGATAAACTTGGGCTTGAAAACGTCTTTATTCAGGAAATTGATTCTTCATCAACGGATTTTATTCCTGACTTTGATCTTAGCGGAGTATAAAGTATTTGACTTTTTGACACAATAATATTATAATACTATGCACATAGTACATAATTAAAAACGGAGGAAAATATAATGAAAAAATTCAGCAGAATTATATCTGTTTTTATGGCAGTTGTAATGATGATGTCACTTCTTACTTTTAACAGTGCAGCGGCATCAATCAAAAAAATTGAAATTGTTTCTTTGCCCACAAAAACAACTTTCTATTATGGTACAGACTGGGATTATGGTTATTGGAAATTCCCTGAGGATGAAGGCTTGGGTGTGTTTACACCTCGTGAAGGCGTGATTTCGTTTAAGCATCAGGGTGGATACCATTCTTTCTATCAGGACAGAGGTATGCTCGATATGAACGGCCTTGTTGTAAAGGTAACTTATTCTGACGGCAAGACCAAAAATGTTGCATATAAAGAAACTAAGTACAGTACAGGTGTTGTTACACAGAATATCCTTGCTTCACCGAAAGGCGGAGATTACAAGCTCGGAGAAAACACAGTTGAAATTTATTTTGAAGAAACTCCGGCTGTTTATACAACATATAAGATAAATATTGTTGAAGGTGAACAGCCTGTTATTGTAAAGGGCGATGTTAACTCGGATAAGAAGGTAAATTCTTCGGATGCACTTCTTGTTCTTCAGCATTCCGTAAAATTAATTAATCTTACCGCTGACCAGGTTAAAACCGCGGATATGAACAGCGACAGCAACATAAACAGCCTTGATGCTCTTATGATTCTTCAGACAAGCGTTGGTATTTTATAATTTGTTATTTTATAATATTGAAAACGGCATAATTTGATTATGCCGTTTTTTTGCAAAGTGCGATATTCTTTTTAAGAACAAAGGGTGGAAAATATGGGAAAATGTGCGGTTTATAAGGTTGAAAAATATGATGACGAAGCTCTTTACGATGTTGCTTCGCGACACTTTGAAGCTCACGATATAAAATCAAAAATTCCCGCAGGGGCAAAAGTTCTCTTGAAACCGAATCTTGTTGTGGATAAAGATGCCGCTTTTTCCGTAACGACTAATCCTAGTTTTGTTTATGCTGTTATACGTTATCTTAAAAACATCGGTGTCGAAAATATTACCGTAGCGGATTGCCCGGGAGGAGCGTTGCTTTTGTTTTCTGAAATGGAAACAGTTTACAGGAAAACGGGATATTCTTTTCTATCGGAGCTTGCAAAGCTCAATACAGATTTTGAAAGCAAGGATATCAATTCTCCCGAGGGCAGTGTAAACAAAAATTTCAATATAATAAATGCTGTAAGCGAAGCTGATTTTATTATAAATATTCCAAAGCTTAAAACTCACAATATGACTTGTATTACTGCCGGAGTAAAAAATCTTTTTGGATGTATTCCCGGTTTGCAGAAGCCGGCATTTCATGCAAAATATCCGGCGGTTAACGATTTTTCAAATATGCTTGTTGAGCTTGCACAGACGGTAAAACCGGATTTCACAATTGTTGATGCAATCGATATTATGGAAGGTGACGGACCCACAAACGGCAAAAAAAGACATCTCGGTCTTACTTTTTCATCCTACGATATTTTCTCTATGGATGCTTATATTGTTAATCTTCTCGGAATTCCTGAAGATTTTGTTGCAACGGTTTCTGCTTCAAGAAAGAAAAATCTTGTGCAAGAGGATATGGAAATTATCGGGGATGCTGATTTCAGCCTTGAAAAACCGATACTTCTTCCGAGCGGATTTAATGCAACATCAGGATTTGGAAAGCTTACGGCAAAAGCAAAAACAGCGGCAGAAAAAATAATTTCCTCTGTGTTTATGAGTTATCCGCAGATGAATGAGAAGTGTGTGTTGTGTAAAAAATGTGTTGTAACCTGTCCTAAGAATGCACTTTCGATTGAAAACAAAAAAATTGTTCTTAATAAAAAAGTATGTATAGGCTGTCTTTGTTGCGATGAGGTTTGTCCGAATGCGGCAGTAGATATCAGAAAAAAGATTAAAACCCAAAGATAGTAAGGGTGTGTTTGTGTGAAGATTTTGTTTGTTCAGCCTTCTGCAGGTTTTCTTATGAGAGGAACTACATATCCTGTCTGCAGAAGCATAATGGTAACAGCTTCATATATGAAGTCAATAGGTCACGAGGTTATGGTACACGACCGTTGCATTGATTTTCGCAAGGCGGAAAAGATTTTAGGTTCGTTCCGTCCGCAGCTTCTTATGCTTTACGCACCGCCCACAGCATCGGTTAAAGATGCTATAGAGGTTTCAACCGTTGCACGTAAACACGGTTGCACGGTGGTCTGGGCAGAAGTTGTTGCAGCTGCTTTTTCAGAGCAGATTGTCGGTGAAGGTTATGCGGATTTTGTTCTTACGGGAGAAACCGAAGCAAAGCTTAAAAAATTAATTTATGAGCTTGAAAATAATAAGGATTTTTCAAGTGTTTCGGGTATTACATATAAAGTAGAAGATAAGATTATAACAACTCCGAATGTGAACGACACTAATCTTGAAGATGTTCCTGAAATTGATTGGGATTTAATTGATGTCAGAAAGTGTTTCAGAAAGTTTCCGCATTGTAAAAATATGCTTTATATGTACACTTCAAGAGGTTGTCCTTTTAAGTGCACTTTCTGCTATAACACAATGTTTTATAATTCCTGCCACAGAAAGCGTCCCATTCGTCATGTTCTCAATGAAATAAAATATCTTGAAGAAAATTACGGGCTCGACGGAGCTAATTTTTCGGATGAATTTCTTTTGTTGACTGACGAGGAGATTGAAGAAATAACCACTTTCAGAAATGAAAACAATCTTAAGTTTTTCTGGGGAGCGGAAACCCGTGCAGATGCATACAAGGATATAGAAAAGCTCAGAAGAATGTATGATTCGGGTTGCCGTTGGCTTATGCTCGGACTTGAAACGGGAAGTGAGGAAACACGCAAAAAAATTCAGAAGCCGATGAACAAGGATATCATAAGAAACTTCGTTGATATGTGTACTGAAGTCGGTATAACGACATTCGGCTCGTTTATAATCGGATTTCCTGATGAAACACCCGAGCAACTTAAAGAAACTGCAGAGTTTGCGTTAAGCCTTAATGTTGATGCTTTTCTTTTCAACTACTATGTTGTAATTCCGAAAACGCCTATGGGTAATGAACTTGTAGCCACAAAACGCCTTGATCCCGACAAAGCTTTTCTTGAGTCAAGAGCATCGAGCCAGATTCAGAGTCTTTCAAAGAATTATTCGTCAATTTCTGACCGTGAATTGAAGGTAGTGAAAAGTTATTTTGATTGGTTGACCTTTACACGTAAAAAGAAAGAAGCTTCTTCAAAAAATATGTTTATTGAGAAGGCTGTGGATGTGCTTGTGCATTTCGCAGAATGCGGAATCAAAAATACTGTAAATAATATTTATTCAGCAGGAAAAACCTTCGTTACGGTTGTTTTTTATTCAACAATGTTCCCGAAAATTAAAAAGAAATACGGACTTTATAACGTAAACAAAAAGAAATAACACAAAGAAAACTGCTTGCGCTTTTGTAAAGTACAAGCAGTTAATTTTTTTATTCGATTGTGTCGAGGTTTACGCCTTTTGTTTCTTTGACTTTTGTTGCAAACATTATTGCCGCAACACCGACAGCAACAACTGAAATTGCAAGGCAGGTCCACCAGATGGGGAAGAAAATCATACCCGCGATTGCAAGACCGTATCCGACGACAAGACCGATTATAACAAGAAGTCCCTCAGCTCCGACAACGGAAGCTCTGATATCCGTCGGAACCTTTTCTGTCATCATAACGTTCATATAATCTCTGCCGATCCAGTATGAACCCTGATAAAGTCCTGCAAACGAACCGATCAGGTAAGGATTCCAGCCAAGAAGGATTCCTGCAACGAAAAGTGAATATCCGATAATACAAGTAACAGAAAATCCCGTAACAGTTGCTTTTCTGCCGAATTTATCTGCAATAAAGCCTGAAAGGAATGTGATTGAAGCGTAGATAACGGGAACCATAAAAAGTGCCTTTGTAATCTCGCTTGTGCTCATTCCTACCTTGTGCATCGAAGATTCAAAGTAAAGAGCGATTGCGGGCATTGCAGAGTCGAAGATTATGTGAGAAATAATAAGGTTCTTTGTGTCGGGGTTTGCGAAGATGTACTTAACACCGTTGAAAACACCGGACTGATTTCTTTGTGCTTCTTTCTGCTGTTTGCGGAGCTCTTTTTCTTTCTGTCTTTCTTCAAAAGGACGTGAAAGATAAGCTGTTCTTTCACTTATGAAAACCTTTGTGTCCTTTGCGAAGAGGATAACAAGAAGAACCGCAACAAATCCGAGGATTGCTGGAGTGAGGAAAATCTCACGCCATTTTGTCGGGTCGTCACCCATAAGCAGGTCACGCAGTGTCGGAATAAGGATAACTCCGAGAATGCCGAAGCTCTTAAGGAAGCTGTAAATTTTTGCACGGTGCTTGTCGGGTGCTTCTTCAAGAATGTAAATAATCTGAATATCGTGTCCCATAAAGAAGCTGATAAAAGCGAAACCGACAAGGAACATTATGTAGCTTGAGGAAAGATAGATTATCAACAGTCCGAGAGCCATTCCGAGAGTCGAAATCGCAAAAAGAGGTTTACGACCCCATTTGTCGGCAAGTGCTTTGTAAAACGGGGTTATAATTCCGAACACATAGGTAACAATGCCTATTGTCGAATGAAGGGCAAGTCCTTCTTCATATTTGTAAAATTTACCTAAGAAAGGATTGTTTACAAAAAATTCCGTAACGAACGAGGACTGTACTGTAACGGTCAGGTTGCTTGTAACTTCATCAAGGATATTGACAAGTGCAATCAGAGAAAGAAGAACAAGAAAGTAACCGCGGTAGTTGCCTTTAGCCTTGGTTTTGTTAAGACGTGAAAGCTGTTTTGATTCACGAGTCATTGTTTTGTTGTTCATTACTTTTACCTCTTAGTCAAGCATAAGCCTGATGAACAAACCGCCCTGAACGGTACGGTGGCGGAAACCAACCATTTCGGATGTGTCCGTGTAGTACCAGTCGGTCATCGGCACTCTTGTTCTCATAGTGTCATATGCTTTCCAGAGAAGTGAAGAGAAAAATTCAAAATCATCCTTGTTGTCAGCAAGTGACGCAACCCAGATAAGCCAGTCAGACTTTGTATACTTTTCTCTCGAATCAAGAGGCACACCGTAGGGGAGTGCTTCTTTTTTGTATCTTTCAATTTCACTCTTGAAGAAGCTTTCGGGGAAAAGACCTGTCTTCCAAATTTTATCCCAGACGGAGTTGTATTTAAGGCTGAATGTGCCCGGTCTGTCGTAAGCAAGACGGTAACTGCCGTCCTCGTTTTCAGCGTTCTTTATAAATGAATCTGCATAATCCTTTGCAATTGCAAGAAGCTTTTCTGCCTCATTTTCTTTGCCAAGATTTTTAAGGATGTCGGCAAATCCCGTGATACCCATAATTGCCTTTAAAGAAAGGTTGCAGTTATGAGCAAGATGACCTGCAAAGTCATCCGTGCAAAGCTGATGCTCAGGGTCTTTGCCGTATTTGATAAGATATTTGCTCCATTTTTCAAGAAGCTCAAAGTTCTCTTCAGCGAATGAATATTCTCCGTCTGCCTTGCAGATTGCAGAAACGAGGATAATCATATTTCCGCATTCTTCAACAGGCATCTGCCACTTGAGCTCATTGTTGCCGTAAACCTGGCCGTTAACGAGAGGATATTGACCTGCATCGTGCGGAGCGAAGTCGTATTCCCATGCTTTTGAAGCGGCATAACGGAAAATCGGACGGAGCATACCCTTGAGAAGCTCGGTGTTGTAAAGAAGATACATCGGAGCACTCGGGTAAGTAACGTCAACCGTTGCCGCACAGCCGTTGGAAAAACATTCCTTTGAAATATAAAGGTTGTTTCCTTCCTTGTCAACTACGAGCTTGTGAGCCGCCATAACCTGTCTGTATGCAAGAAGAAGAAGCTCTGCATATTTTTCGCCACCCTTAGCTACTGCATCAGTCTCGATTTTCTTTGAAAAAGCATCGCATTTTGCACGAAGCGAGTCATATTCGTCGGCAGCTTCCTTGATAGCTTCTTCAATTGTTTTGCCGTCATTTTTCCAGTATGCTTTAAGGTTTTCACCGAAGTAAACCATACTTTCAATGTCGTCATAAGCAAAAAGGAAAAGCTTTTCTTTTTCAATTTCAGATTCAAGGTAAATTGAATAAAGGTTTTCAATAACAGCGTTTCCTGTTTTTGCTTCACCTTCAGCTGCAAGGTAACAGTAGCCCCAGTCAATTCTGACATCGTCACCGCTTCTCCAAAGGATTTTCTGGTCGCCGCTACCGATTTTTACACAGGAAAGTCTGTCAATCTCAACGTCTTCTGACCATGTTTTGCCTTCATTTGCCTTGTTGAGAACAAGTTCTTCGGTAACGTAAATCTTAGCTGATACCTTGTGCGCTTTTCCGTCAAGGCTTTCGTGTGCAAGCTTAAGGTATGAAACAGGACGCGATGCATAATAAAGCTCTGTTACAAGCATCGGTGAAGTAAATTCAGCTGTAAGACGGATTTCTTCAGACTCGTAAACAACTGTGGTTGTAAAAGCATCAGCATCAACGCTAACAACATTCATCTTTGTAATGCTTCTGTTGTCGTCATCACCAAGGAAGCGGTAAACCTTGCCGTCAATGTTTACATAACCGATAATATTGTTTTCAGCTGCTGTCCAATGAGTAGTGGGTTTTGAGTTAATATTATCTGTCCATACCGAAAAATACGGATCAACCGTGATAAGCGGAATGGACGGCATTCTCATTTTCATAAAATCATTCCTCAATAAATTTTTTCATCATTGACGGACCGAAGTCAACGTAAACACCTGTTGCTTTTGCTGTTTCTTCATTGATTGAATCAACACCGCTGTCCTTCTCTGCTGATTTTTTGTAAATCATATAGGGGACGGGGTCGCTTGCATGGGTTTTGGTAACAATAGGTGTCGGGTGGTCGGGAAGAATCATAATCTTATAATCATCACCGATTTCCTCAAGTCCGTTTATGATAACCGGAAGAACTTTTTCGTCAATAAGCTCGATTGCTCTTACCTTGTTTTCAGGTTCATTTCTGTGTCCGCACTCGTCGGGAGCTTCAATGTGAACGTAAACAAGGTCTGCACCGTTTTTAAGTTCTTCGATAGCAGCGTTTGCTTTACCCTCAAAGTTTGTGTCAATGTAACCTGTAGCACCTTCAACCTCGGGAGTGTTCATACCTGCAGCAATACCGATACCCTTAAGAAGGTCAACTGCAGAAATAACAGAGCCCTTGATTCCGTAAAGGTCAGCGAAGAGGGGAAGAATCGGCTTTTTGCCCTCACCCCAGAGCCAGATTGAGTTTGCAGGACGCTTGCCTTCTGCAATTCTTCTCTGATTTACGGGATGATCCTTGAGTAAATCGTAGCTCTTTCTCATAAGCTCAACGAGTTTTTCTGCTGTCGGAGCTGTTGAAATGTACGGGCCGACAACTCTGTCGGAAATATCGTGCGGAGGTGTCATATTGCCGAGCTCAACAGTACCGCCGTGATGAATAAGACAGTGACGGTAGCTTACACCGTTATAGAATGTGAATTCGTCGTTGCCGAAATGCTCCTGAACAGTTTTGATAATTTCAGCAGCATCGGCACTTGAAATGTCACCAGCAGAGTAGTCAACCATTGTTTTATCGTCATAATTTTCCTCGTCAGAAAGTGTGACAAGGTTGCAACGAAGTGCAATGTCGTTGTCAGCCATTTTAACGCCGATGCTTACAGCCTCAAGAGGGGAACGTCCGGTGTAATATTTCATCGGGTCGTAACCCATAACGCTGAGGTTTGCAACGTCGCTGCCGGGCTTGAGTCCTTCTGCAACAGTACGTACAAGACCTACTTCACCTTTTTGCGCAAGACGGTCGAAGTTAGGCTTTTTCGCAAGCATCATAGGTGTTTTATTGTCGAGTGCCGGTACAGGATAATCCGCCATACCGTCATATAAAATTACTGCATATTTCATAGGTATCACCTGATTGATTAAAGATTTTTAAAAACAGCAAGACTGTCTTTAGCACAGTCAATGAATTCTTTGTTTTCGGGAACGCGGGCCTCAAAGCTGATTCGTCCCTCACGCTTGTCGTAACCGATTTCGCGAAGAAGGTTAACAAGCTCGGCATAATCCTCACCGTCACCGAAGGTGGGATAAGCTCTGTTGTTAATAACACTTGCAATGTGAATGTGCACGATGTGATCCTTAGCTTTTCTGATTGAATCAAAGCTGTCTTTGTTGTGACCGAAATGATAAAAGTCAACAAGGATTTTAACAAACGGACTTCCGACAGCTTCAACAACTCTGAGTGATTCCTCAATTTTGTTAAGGATGTTACTTTCGCCGTATGAAAGATTTTCAAGTGCACATACAATATCATATTTTTCGCACACTGGAACAACATGATTTTTAAGGAAATAAACGAGTCTTTCAAATGCTGTGTCGTAGCTGACTCCTTCGGGGAAGTTTCTTGCACCTGAAGAACCCATAACAACAATTTCTATGCCAAGACGTTTTGCTCTGCTGATTGCTCTTTCAAGGTATTCGTCAGCAGCATCATAGTCAGGGTTGTCGATTGTGATTTTGTATTCTCCCGGAATCATACAGTTTGCAGCTTCGTAGGAGTAACCGTTTTGGGCTGCCTCGGCAATAAGCTCGTCAACCTTGTCGTCTGAAAGCTCACCTAAATTGCTGAGGTTTGCTTCGTGATAGTCGGCACCGACGCTTTTGATAACTTCAGCGTCACCGAAACCTCTTGTGAAACCGAAACGGAAATCTGCCATAGGAAATCCTCCTTTACTCTTCATCCTGCCAACCCTTGCAGACGTCAACCCAGCCAATATAATTCTGAGCGTATTTTTCAAGGTCAGCGGGTGTCATTTCAATTGCGCTGTTTGAACTGCCGACAGCAGGGAAGACGGTTTCAAATCTTTTGAGCGATTCGTCAAGATAAGTTTTTACGCCGTCTTTTATGCCGAACGGACAAACACCGCCGATCGCGTGGCCGATAAGCTCGACCACTTCGTCGGGAGTAAGCATTTTTGCCTTAGCGGAAAAAGTAGCTTTATATTTTTTGTTGTCAACCTTTGCATCGCCTGCGGCAAGGATGAGAATCGGTTCCTCTCCGATTTTGAAGGAGAGAGTTTTTGCAATTCTTTTGCCCTCAACACCTACAGCCTGAGCCGCAAGCTCAACGGTTGCACTTGAAACGTCAAATTCAAGAACCTTGTCCTCAAGACCGAACTGTCTGAGGTAATCTTTACCTGCCTCAATAGACATTGCAGTTACCTCACTTTAGAAAATGATTCTTGATTTTACCTGTTCAACGATAAGCTCAACAAATTCGTCAATGCCCATAGCACCGATGTCGCCTTCGCCGCGTTTACGTACTGATACACAGTTTGCTTCGATATCCTTGTCACCAACGAGAAGCATATACGGAATCTTTTCAAGCTGAGCTTCACGGATTTTGTAACCGATCTTTTCGCTTCTTGTGTCAACCTCGCAACGGATTCCTGCTGCTTCAAGCTTAGCCTTTACATCATAAGCATAATCGTGATGTCTGTCAGCAATCGGAAGAAGCTTAACCTGTGTCGGAGCAAGCCATACGGGGAATGCACCTGCATACTTTTCAATGAGAAGAGCAAGTGTTCTTTCGTAGCAACCGATTGATGTACGGTGGATGATATACGGATTCTTCTTGCTTCCGTCAGAATCTGTGTATTCCATGCCGAACTTCTCAGCAAGCATCTGGTCAATCTGGATTGTGATGAGTGTATCTTCCTTGCCGAATACGTTCTTTATCTGAATGTCGAGCTTCGGACCGTAGAATGCAGCTTCACCAATACCGATTTTGTAGGGGATTTCAAGGTTGTCAAGAATCTTCTTCATAACGCCCTGAGCTTCATCCCACTGCTCTGTTGAACCGATGTATTTTTCTGTATCTGCAGGATCCCACTGTGAGAATCTGTATGAAACGTCGTCGTAAAGACCGAGTGTCTTAAGGCAGTAAACTGCAAGCTCAAGACAGCCCTTGAACTCTTCTTCAAGCTGGTCGGGACGGCACATAAGGTGTCCTTCTGAGATTGTGAACTGACGAACGCGGATAAGACCGTGCATTTCGCCTGATGCCTCGTTACGGAAAAGAGTTGATGTTTCGTTGTAACGGAGCGGAAGGTCACGGTAAGAACGCGGACGGTTAAGATATGCCTGATACTGGAACGGGCAAGTCATCGGACGAAGAGCGAAAACTTCGTCGTCCTTCTCCTCGTCACCGAGTACAAACATACCGTCTTTATAATGATCCCAGTGGCCTGAAACCTTGTAAAGGTCGCTCTTTGCCATGTAAGGAGTTTTTGTAAGCTGCCAGCCTCTTCTCTGCTCCTCATCCTCGATGAAACGCTGCATAAGCTGGATGATTCTTGCACCCTTCGGAAGAAGGATCGGAAGACCCTGACCGATGAGCTCGTTTGTTGTGAAGATTTCAAGCTCACGGCCGAGCTTGTTGTGGTCGCGTTTCTTTGCTTCTTCAACAGCTGCAAGGTATTCTTCCATCTCGTCCTTCTTTGTGAAAGCTGTTGCATAAATTCTCTGAAGCATTTTCTTTGTTGAGTCACCGCGCCAGTAAGCACCTGTGCAGGATGTGAGCTTGTAAGCCTTGACTCTGCTTGTGTCGGGGATGTGAGGACCTGCGCAAAGCTCAACGAATTCGCCCTGCTTGAAGAAAGAAATCTTCTCGCCCTTGTCAGCGTGCTCCTTGATAAGCTCTACCTTGTAGATTTCACCCTTCTCTTCCATCATTGCGATAGCTTCGTCGGGGTCAAGCTCAAACTTTTCAAGAGGAAGAGCTTCTTTTACGATTTTCTTCATCTCAGCTTCGATTTTTTCAAGGTCTTCGGGAGAGAATGCCTTATCTACATCAAAGTCGTAGTAGAAGCCGTTTGCAATAGCGGGACCGATTGCAAGCTTAGCTTCGGGATAAAGTCTTTTAACCGCCTGAGCCATAATATGAGAAGCTGTGTGTCTGAATGCCTTCTTCGCTTCCTCGTCATCATCGAATGTAAGAATTTCAAGAGCACAGTCCTCGTTGATTGCTGTACGAAGATCAGCGTATTCACCGTTGATTTTGCAAAGACATGCAGCCTTGTAAAGACCCATACCAAGATTCTTTGCAACCTCAGCTGCCGTGATGCCGTTTTCGAATTCTTTAACGACATCGCCTTTAAGTGTTACTTTTACCATAAAATTTCCTCCTTAGAGTATTGTTGTTTTGTTTGGTGGGGAACCAGGAAAAAATAAAAGCTCCATCCCTCAAAAAAAGGGATGAAGCATAAAACTCCACGGTTCCACCCGAATTGCGGCAAGTTGCCGCCACTTTAACTGCCGTAACGTGGCAAAACGTCATTCCTTATTTCGGAATGCTCTCCGCAGTGGTAACTGAATCGCAGAAATATCACGCTTTCACCGTGTGCGCAACTCTCTGAAAATCCCGCCTGAAACAGCCTTCTGCATCAACGATTTTCAATGTTTGTCTAATTGTATAACTAATATTATTAATTGTCAAGACGGAAATTTTTGAAATAATCCCTTGTTAACAATTTGTTCACATATTTTAGATATTGTTGCAATAAAGTAAATATACACTTTTCAACTGAAATGTTGCAAAAGAGAAAAATGTATTTTTGAAATGGAGAATAAAAATGGCGAAGATTAAAACAAAGGTTAGCTACACAAATTATGGCGATTTTCCTGACATGGATACTCTTAAGGAAATTGTTCTTTACGGCGCAAAAAAAGGCGGAAACAAGAGACATCTTGTTTTCAATAACTTTGCCGGAGAGATTCAGGAGAAGAAGTTTAACGAAACTTTCTACGATACAACCGGTATTGGTCAGTATCTCTATGATTGCGGTATGGCAGGCAAGAAGGTTGCTATCCTCAGTGAAAACAGCTACTATTGGGCTATTTGCTATTATGCTTGCGGTATGTCAAGACTTACTTGCGTGCCTCTTGATGCAAAGCTTACTGATGCTGAACTCACCGAGCTTATGGAAAGAAGCGGATGTAGTGCTATTATCTACACAAAGGATTATGCAAGTGCTATCAAGATGATGCAGGCTTCTGACAAAGTTGTAATCACAGAATACATTAAAATGGAAGATTTCGACGAGATTGTAAAGAAGGGTCACGAGAGCCTCGATGCAGGCAACAAGAGCTTCCTTGAAGAGGAAGTTAAGGGTGATGACCTTGCTTTCATCGTTTTCACATCAGGTACAACAGGCAAGAGTAAAGGTGTTATGCTTTCTCACAAGAATGTCTGTTCAAATGCAATTTCTACTTGCCGTGCAATGACAGCGAGCCATACAATTGCATTCCTTCCGTTCAACCATACATTCTCATGGGCAAGTGCTCTTATCGCCAGCCCTCTTCTTGCAGAGTGGGGATACCTTTGTAAAGGTCTTAAAGATATTCAGAAGGATATTTCTACATGGCGTCCTCAGCATTTCTCTGCAGTTCCTCTTGCAGTTGAAACAATTTATAAGAGAATCTGGTTCACAGCTAAGAAGCAGGGTAAGGAAGAAATTCTTAAGAAGGGCCTTAAGATCAGCAACTTCCTTATGAAGTTGGGTATCGACGTAAGGCATAAACTCTTCAAAGAGGTACACGAAAACCTCGGTGGCGAGCTTGAAATGATCATCTGCGGCGGTGCTTACCTTGATACTACATACGAAAAGGGTCTCTATGATCTCGGTATCCAGGTTGTTAACGGTTACGGTATTACAGAGTGTTCACCCGTTGTTACTGTTAACAGACTTGATGATTTCCGTTTCGGAAGTGCAGGTAAGGTTCTTGACTGTAACGAAATCAAAATTCACGAGCCTGACGAAGAGGGTATCGGTGAAGTTTATATCCGCGGTACAAACGTTATGATGGGTTACTACGACGAGCCTGAAGCAACAGCTGATGCTTTTGATGACGGTTGGTTCAAGTCAGGTGACTACGGTTATATCGATAAGGACGGCTTCCTCTTCCTTCGCGGCAGAAAGAAGAATCTTATCATTCTCAGCAACGGTAAGAATGTTTCTCCCGAAGAAATTGAAGAAAAGCTTATGAAAATTGACTATATCAAGGAAGTTCTTGTATACGAAGAAAACGGAGCTATTACAGCTGAATTCTTCCTTGACACAGTTGAAAAGCCGGATGCAAAAGAGCAGATTAAAAAGGATGTCCGTGAATTCAATAAGCAGATGCCCGCATTCAAGCAGGTTTCAAAGGTTAAGACACGTGACACAGAATTCCCGAAAACAACTACTCTTAAAATCAAGAGAAACTACAATAAATAAGATTAAACAAATAAACGCTTGTAAGATATGACTTCTTACAAGCGTTTTTCTTCTTTATTTATTTTTATTCACCGTAAAGAGCATCACGGATTCGGTCAGGGTAGTCAGTCATCAAAAGGTCGGCACCCGATTTTGCGAGCTGTCGGGCATCGTCGGCATTGTTAACTGTCCAATACTGAACGGAAATTCCATACTTGTGAGCGTAATCGATAAGTCCTGTTTGTCCGAGGTTTGCAATAAGAAGCTTACCGTCGTCCCAATAGTATGGGAGCTGAAGTGCGGCAAATTTGATGTCTTCGTTACTGAGATCTTCATTTCTCATATAACAGCCGTAAAAATCAACAATTTCAAACGGATTTGCAGAACGGTCAATTTCACCGGGATAGTTTTTGTCGATATAAGAAGAAACATCTGGCCAGAAAGTGCCGATAATAACACGGTCTGCAAGGTCGTATTCACACATCATCTCGTAAATGCCGTCAACAATCTTCGGTGCCCACGGATGAGGATACTTGATTTCTATAATGTATCTGTACTTTCCGGGAGCTTCGCCTTCAACGCAGGCGAAAACGTCGCGAAGAGCTGTCATCCTGATTTCATCGGGAATGTCATCACCTCTGAGACCTCTGTAGGGATAACTGTCGCCCGATTTGAAATTCTCACCCATATTAAGATTGCGAAGCTCTTCGTAAGTTTTTGCAAAAACAGGTATGTTTGAAAAACCGAAATATTCTGCACTGTCGCTCATTTCATCAAGGAAAAGACTGTGATACAAAACGATTACGCCATCCTTGGTAAGCTGAACGTCCATCTCGATTATCGCTGAATCCTCTTCTGCATATTTGAGGTTTGACTTGACAGCCATAAGCGTATTCTCGGGTGCGGCACCTTTTCCGCTTCTGTGTGAAGATATAAGCGTGTTGCCGTAATCGGGGAGAAAATAAACTCCCGTGTCCTGATTCTTAATCTGCGGCTCAACATATTCGGGCGGACTGAATGTGCTAAGACACATAATACCTGCGAGCAGGAAAAATACGGTCTTCCGCAATACCGTATAAAGAAAGTAATAAACTGTTGCAAACATTTAAATTGCCCTCCTCGTTTAACTTAAGTTTTTATCATTATAACTTATATGTAATTTCTTTTCAAGAAAAAATATTCATTCGTTGCCAAAAAAAGAAACAAGCTCTCCGTTTAAAGAGCAGGGTTACTAAGGACAAAAAATAGTTAGGGAGGACACTAAAAAGACACGTCTGTCTGAAAGTGTCTTAGTGGGTTATATACTTTAAGAACAATTATTATATTCTGAAATAAGTTTTTTCGGTTAGTATAAGTGATATTGCAAATTGAAATTTGCAGTTATATTTTTGATAAATCAAAAGTGATATTGAAGCCTTATGGCTTCAGTGTTATTTTATTCGCTAAAACTGTCCGAAGGACAATAACACTGTGCAAAGCACAATAAAACTGCGAAGCAATACAACTCGCCGTAAGGCGAATAAAACTGGCGAGTGTCCTTACGAACACTCGGCTAAAGAGAGCTTATTTCTTTAATTGTTCAGTGTCTCTATGTACTCTTCAAGACAAAGATCTTTTTTGTGAATTTCCGTTGCCGCATCAACTCCGACGTATCTGTAATGCCACGGCTCGTTTGATATTCCCGTGATGTCGGTTTTGTCAGCAGGGTAGCGGTTAATAAATCCGTACTTGTGAGCGTTATCGGCAAGCCAGTCATAAACATCCTCTGCTTTGCATTTTTCTGTGTCTGCATTGATGTCGACTGCAATTCCGATCTGATGCTCACTTGTTCCGGGAACTGCAACCCATTGTTCGGCAAGTTTTCTTGCTTCTTTCGGCGAGTTGCCCTCGTTTTCGTAAGCCTCTTGCTTTTGATCGAGCAACAGCTGTTGTTCCTCTTCGGTTCTGTATCCCTGAGCAACGAACAACGAAAGCCCTGCTGCTCTTGCATCGTTAAACATTTTCTGCAGTTCGGGGTAAATGCGTTCATCCACCTTCTTGCCGTTTGCGAGCTTGGTAAGCTTCACTTCGTAATCCTCAGGTATGCGGTTATCCTTATTAATAAGTATAAGGTTCCAACCGTTTTCAGTTGTTGCAACAGGTGCTTTTGGCGAGTGCAACCCGAGCGATGAAGCAACGAGCAGAAGAGTAATAACAATAACCGTGATACATATAAATTCGAGTCGTTTCTTAGCTTTCTTCATAGTTTACTGTATCATAACGGTTGCTGTACCGCCGTCGTCATAAGTGATTTCCATAATCTGATTTTTATTTGTACAGAAACCGTAAAGAACTGAATTGTCAAGAAGCTTCTGTATCTCGGTTTTGTCTTCAATAACCGTGTCAACATTATCAAAAGGTCTGTACATATTAAAGTGATTATCAGGTGTAGTGTATATTTCCATCTGTTCTCCCGTCCAGTATGAAGCATAGAAAACGGGACAGTTCATACTGCGGTTATCCTCTTCGTAAAGGTCAGTCAGGGTAGCGAGTCTTACGTGCTTGATGTCACCAATGTCAAGATGATTTTCAAAATGCTTCATAAGGTCGTGCTTTTCAAGATATTTGATTGTGTTTTCCATATCTTTTGTAAGAACAACTGTCTTGGTGTCCCATGAGTTAAGATTCCACGACGATGTTCCGAAACCGCCTTCGGGTATGGTTTCGGTTTCACCGTGCAAAAGGTATCCTTCCTCATCAAGAATATAATAAGAGCTAAGACCGAAAGCGAGAACACCGATTTCATCCTCAGCGGAGTGAGCATAGTACTGCTTCGCACTCATATTTTCCATATCTGCGGCAATCGCCTTGTAAAACTCATCATCAATATAACCGAGGTTGTAACCCTTGGACATATCTTTCGGGAAAAGGAAGCATTCGTTGCGGATAAAATCCGAGACCTTGGACATTGTATAGAGATTGTTGTCGTGATACAAATCGCTGTATTTCTGAGTTGAAATGCTTGTAGAAACTTCTTCATAGGGAGATGTATTAAAGATATGTTTGAAATGCTCATCGCTGTTATGCGATGCTGTTCCGAGGTAATCCTTCAATGTATATTTTACGGAATCTGTATCGTTAAGAAGAATAAGGTTCCAGACAAGCTCTTCCGTGGCCTCTGTGTAATAACGCTTGACGAGGCTTCCGTCCTTCAGGGTGTATGTAATCTCGATATACGTACCGACAGCGTCAGCGGCATTGTCCTTGATTTTACCGTCTTCAATCAGCTTTTTGTGTAAGTCCGTAACTCGTGCGATGTCTTCTTGCTTGGAGTAGATTATACCTGTAAAGGTTTCGTTCAGGTAGTAAGAATAGCTGATACTGTCTTCTGAGAATGATGAGTAACCCGGACGTGCGAGAGCTGAATTCTGCGGATAAAGTGCGAGCATAGAATCTGTTGAAAGTGCATCCTCCATAAAAATATGGTGAGGGGAAGCGATTTTTACGCTTTCAATTTCATCCTCGTCGGGAATTTCTGACGAATATCCGAAAAGTCCGCCTGAGAAGATGATGAAAAATACTGCGAGGCCTGCAATATAAGCAGGGAAGTGCTTGAGTGTTGCAACAAACTCTTTCTTTCTCTTGTTGCCGAAAACGAGCTTGAATATAACGCTTGCGGCAAGGAACGCAACTAAACCTGCAGCAATTGAAGCAATGTTACCGTTGCCGTGTTTAGCTCCGAATAATACAAAGGTAACAAAAACGAATGCGTAGAAGCCGACAGCGGCAGAAACAATTTCGTTAAGTCCCTTTGCACGTCCCCAGGTACCGCCGATTTCGTTTCTGCGTTTCCTGAAAGCAAGGTAACCGATAAGGCAGATAATAACTGCATAAACAGCGGCGAAAATAATTCCTGACCAATGGTAGATTGTAAGGTTTCCGACCTCGTCGGGAAAATCAAAATAGTTTGTCATAAATCCTTCATTATCAAGGTTGTAAAATGCAAAAAACGGCATATACCAGTTAACCTGCGGATGCGGAACTTCTAATGCAGTCATAGTTGCCGCACCGTGAGTATAACCCCAGAAAAGACCTTCAAGGAACTCAGCGAAAACGAAAGAAAAGGCTGAAAGTATAGCGGTGAAAATAAGTCCTTCAACAACATTACCGGTGTTTGAAAGAATTGCACAGCTGAACACGAATGCAAATATGTATATAGTAATGTATTGTATCGTGGTAAGAGCTGCCATTGCCCAGAAGCGTGCATCAATCGTCAGGTCAGCCGCAGCACAGCTGATAACCTCAACTGCCGCACCGGCAAGTATTGCAACCGTCATCGGAACAATACCGCCAAGCACCTTTGCAAAGTAGATGTCCTTTCTGCTCATACCCAAAGAAAAGATAACGTTGCTGTGCTTTTTGCTCCAGACAAAGCTGAAAAGTGTAAGCGCGTTGATTAAGCCTGCGAAAATAAAGCAGAAGTTAGCAGGGCCGACGGCAACACCGCTTGTTCGTAAATCGTTCCAGAAATAAGGTGTTTTATCAACAAATGATTGATAGTAATAGTCAAAATCCCACCGTAATGAAGAGAAAAACAGCAGACAGAGAAATGCAAGTATCGGAAGAAATAGGGTCTGCTTGGCAGATTGTTTAAACATTGCAACAAATTGATTATGAGAAGAGCTTTTCAAAGTCATAATTCGTATCCTCCATTTCTTCAAGGAATATTTCTTCAAGTGATAACGGGAATCTTTCAATAAGAACGGGATTGCTTTCGGCAATAATTTTTTCCGCTTCCTCAATGTTCTTTGAAACGGTAAAGGAAACAAGCTTTCCGTCAGCCTTGTAGTTCTTGTATTCGATGCCGTTGAAAATGTTTTTATCAACATTCTGCGTGTATGCAAGTCTGAATTTGCATCTGCTGCCGTTCATATCGTCAACTGCGCAGTCAATCGCAATTCTCTGACCGTCAATAAGAGCGATGTGGTCACACATGTCAGCAAGCTCATGAAGATTGTGCGAAGAAATAATAACAGAACAGTCTTTTTCTGCCATATAGTCAAGCAGAAGCTTTTTGGTAAGGTTTCTCTTGGCAGGGTCAAGTCCGTCAAAAGATTCATCAAGAAGAATTGCCCTCGGCAGGGTAGAAAGACCAAGTACCATTTCGGCCTGCCTCTGCATACCTTTCGAAAATCCCATAAGCTTCTTCTTTATATCAAGTCCGAAAAGCTCGGCTAATTTATGAAATGTTTCATCGCAGAAGTTCGGGTAGTAGGATTTGTAAAACTTTGCCATACTCTTCATTGACGAAGCGGCTCCGAAATAAAGGTCATCGGGCACGTAGAAGAGCTCCTGCTTTTTCTCGGGGTGGGCGAAAAGATCAACTCCGTCAAGCTCAATCTTACCGCTGTCAGGGGTATAAACTCCTGCAATCATCTTAAGTAATGTCGTTTTACCTGCGCCGTTGTAGCCGACAAGTCCGTAAACGGATGAATTACCGACTTCAATCGAAATGTTATCAACGGCAGTATAATCATCAAAGGTTTTTGTAACATTGGATATTTTAATCATATCAATCATCCTCCGAATATATTTGCTCAATCAGGCTGATAAGCGTGGCTTTGTCAACGCCCTTGGTTTTCATTGAGCATATTTCAGGTTCAATTTCCTTCAAAGCCTTTTCAGCAATCGATGTGTTGTCAACAGCACCTTGGGCAACGTAGCAACCTCTGCCGACGAGCGAATAAATAACGCCCTCTGCTTCAAGATCGGCAAATGCTTTCTTAACCGTGTTTACGTTGATTCCGGTCTGCTGCGAAACTGCACGTATGGACGGGAGCTGTTCGTTGGGCTTGTAAACTCCCATACGGATGTACAAAAGTATCTGGTTTTTAATTTGTTCGTAGATTGGAATACGACTCCTGAGGTCGATTTCAAACATCATATCACCTTCACTTCGTTGTTTTGTTCAGGTGTGCTACCTGTGATATCACACTTGCATAATAGCATATCACACTCAGGTTGTCAACACTTGGATAGAAAAATTTTGAAATTGACTTTAAAATATATTCTAAAAAGGAATTGAAAAAAACAAATAATGGTGATATAATAACCCAAAATATATAGAGAGAGGGAATAGAAATGACAAACAAAATCAAGATGTTTATTTCACTTGCACTTGCTGTTTTGATTTTTGTTGGCGCTGTTCCGGCGGTAGCAGCTGAAGAATTAATTGCAGAAGTCAAGGAAACGGTAATCGAATCTGTCCAGGATTTTTCTGAAGAAACTATCCCGGAAGATTCTGCAGTGGAAGAAACAGACCCCAACCAAAATCCAGATCCCGACCCGGAACCAGATCCTGATCCAGACCCGGAACCAGATCCAGACCCGGAACCAGATCCCGATCCGGAACCAGATCCAGAACCCGATCCCGATCCCGATCCTGATCCTGATCCTGATCCCGATCCCGATCCCGATCCTGATCCCGATCCCGA
>JAZRNR010000012.1:0-13506 GCA_045648305.1 Acutalibacteraceae bacterium | reverse complement strand
CGGCACAAAAGGCTTCGTAACAGATGTTCTTAAAACACTTGAATATTCATACTTCTTCACTTGCGGACCGATGCCTATGTTCAAGGCTATTGAAGCAACTGCAACAACAAGCGGTCAGTACAGCTTTGAAGAAAGAATGGGTTGCGGATTCGGTGCTTGTATGGGTTGCTCATGCAAGACAAAATACGGTAACAAACGAATCTGTAAGGACGGTCCCGTACTTGAAAGGGAGGAAATCATATGGTAAACACAAAAGTTGAGCTTTGCGGAATCACCCTTGATAACCCGATTATCCCTGCAAGCGGAACATTCGGCTTCGGTTATGAATTTGCAGAGCTTTATGATATAAACTGTCTCGGTACATTCTCGTTCAAGGGAACAACAAAGGATGCGCGTTTCGGCAATCCTACTCCGAGAATTGCAGAGTGCGACAGGGGAATGATCAACGCGGTCGGACTTCAGAATCCCGGTGTGGATGCTGTTATCTCAAATGAGCTTCCGAAGCTCAAGGCTTGCTTCAATAAGCCCGTTATGGCAAACGTAAGCGGCTTTGCTGTTGAGGATTATGTTTATACCTGCGAAAAGCTTGACAAAGAAGAGCAGGTCGGCTGGCTTGAAGTCAATGTTTCCTGCCCGAATGTACACGGCGGCGGTATGGCCTTCGGCACATCTGCAGAAGCTGCGGCTGAGGTTACAAAGGCTGTAAAGGCTGTAACAACAAAGCCGGTAATCATCAAGCTTTCACCGAATGTTACGGATATCGTATCAATTGCAAAAGCTTGTGAAGAAGCAGGTGCTGACGGTATCAGTATGATCAACACAATGCTCGGCATGAAGATTGACCTTAAAACAAAGAAACCTGTAATTGCTAACAAAATGGGCGGTTTTTCAGGTCCTGCAATCAAGCCGGTTGCGGTCAGAATGATTTATCAGGTTTATGAAGCGGTAAATATTCCGATTGTCGGAATGGGCGGTGTTTCAAGTGCCGAGGATGTAATCGAGCTTATGCTTGCAGGTGCAACTGCAGTTGAGGTCGGTGCGGCAAATCTCATTGACCCGTTTGCAGCAAGAGATATTGTAAATAATCTCCCTGCAGTAATGGAAAAGTATTCAATAGAAAATTTAAGCTATATAATAGGAGGAGCACACTAATGGGTAAGCATGTAATTGTAGCTTGCGACTTTTCGTCAAAGGCAGATGTAATGAACTTTCTTGATAAGTTCAACGGTGAAGGCAGAAAGCCTTTTGTGAAGATCGGTATGGAGCTTTTCTATGCTGAAGGTCCGCAGATTGTAAAAGAAATCAAGGAAAGAGGACACAAGATTTTCCTTGATCTCAAGCTTCACGATATTCCTAACACAGTTAAAAAATCAATGGCTGTTCTTTCAGGTCTTGACGTTGATATGACAAACCTCCACGCAAGCGGTACAATCGCTATGATGGAAGCTGCTCTTGAGGGTCTTACACGCCCCGACGGCACAAGACCGATTCTTATCGCTGTAACTCAGCTTACTTCAACAAGCGAAGAAAGAATGAAGAACGACCTTCTTATCAACGAGCCTATCGACAAGGTTGTTATGCACTATGCACACAATGCTAAGGTTGCAGGTCTTGACGGTGTTGTATGTTCACCCCTTGAAGCAGGTAAGGTTCACGAAGTATGCGGAAATGATTTTGTAACAGTTACACCGGGCGTAAGATTCGCAGACGGTGACATCGGTGACCAGGTAAGAGTTATGACTCCGGCTGAGGCTAAGAAAATCGGTTCTGACTATATCGTAGTCGGCAGACCTATCACAGCGGCAGCTGACCCTGTTGCAGCATATAACAGATGCATTGCAGAGTTCGTAGACTAAGTTTAAAATAAGATTTATATAAAGGAGATTAAAACTATGGAGAAGCTTATTGCAAAAGACTTACTTAAAATCAAGGCGGTTTTCTTCCGTCCCGAAGAGCCGTTCACATGGGCAAGCGGTATCAAGAGCCCTGTTTACTGTGACAACAGACTTACACTTACTGCACCTGATGTAAGAACAGACGTTGAAAACGGTCTTGCAACACTTATCAAAGAGAAGTATCCCGAAGCAGAAGTTCTTATGGGTACATCAACTGCAGGTATTGCTCACGCTGCAATTACAGCTCATATCCTCGGCTTGCCTATGGGTTATGTACGTTCAGGCAACAAGGACCACGGCAGACAGAATCAGATCGAAGGTAAGCTTCTTCCCGGCCAGAAGGTTGTTGTTGTTGAAGACCTTATTTCAACAGGCGGCAGCGTTATTGAAGTTGTAAATGTTCTCCGTGAAGCAGGTGCAGACGTTCTCGGTATCGTGTCAATCTTCACATACGGTATGAAGAAGGGTCTTGTACGTCTTGAGGAAGCAAATGTTATCAACTATAGCCTCACAAACTTTGATGTAATCGCAGAAGTGGCTGCTGAAGAAGGTTACATCGCAACAGAAGATATTCAGAGACTCATCGCATTCAGAAACAACCCGTCCGACGAAAGCTGGATCGGAGGAGTAAAATAATGAGAAGCGTAATCGATATTCTTGATCTTTCTGTTGAGGAGCTTGACGAACTCGTTGCTTGCGCGAACGATATTATCGCTGACCCCGAAAAGTATGCACACAAGTGCGCGGGAAAGAAGCTTGCAACTCTTTTCTTCGAACCCTCAACAAGAACACGTCTCAGCTTTGAAGCTGCAATGTACGAGCTTGGCGGTAACGTACTCAGTATGTCAGATGCCAAGTCAAGCTCAGCTGCAAAGGGCGAAAGCGTTGCAGATACTGCAAAGACAATTTCCTGTTATGCAGATATTATCGCAATGCGTCATCCGAAGGAGGGTGCTCCGCTTGTTGCGTCAATGAATGCAACTGTGCCTGTTATCAATGCGGGTGACGGCGGACATAACCATCCGACACAGACACTTGCTGACCTTCTTACAATCAGCCGTGAAAAGGGCAGATTCAACGATATCACAGTCGGCTTCTGCGGAGACCTCAAGTTCGGCAGAACAGTACACTCTCTTATCAGTGCTCTTTCAAGATATAAGAACGTGAAGTTTGTACTCATCTCTCCTGAAGAACTCAAGCTTCCCAGCTATGTAAAGAAGGATATAATTCAGAAAAACAATCTTGAATATGTACAGACAACTGACCTCGAATCAGTGATGCCTGAGCTTGATATTCTTTATATGACACGTGTTCAGCGTGAACGTTTCTTCAACGAAGAGGATTATCTTCGCCTTAAGGACAGCTATATTCTCACTCCCGAAAAGCTCGAAACAGCAAAGAAGGATCTTTGCGTAATGCATCCGTTGCCGAGAGTAAACGAAATCAGCGTCGCTGTTGACGATGATCCCAGAGCTTGTTACTTCAAGCAGGTACTTAACGGAAAGTTTATGAGAATGGCTTTGATACTTAAGCTTCTGGAGGTAAAATAAATGAATATAGATTCAATCAGAAACGGTATTGTTATTGACCATATAGCAGCAGGTAAGGGTATGCAGATTTATAATCTTCTTAACCTTGACGAGCTTGATTGTTCGGTTGCTATCATCAAAAACGTAAGCAGTAACAAAATGGGCAAAAAGGATATCATCAAGGTCGATGCTGATATCGATGTTGACGTTGAACTCCTTGGTTATGTTGATCCCGGTGTTACAGTTGATATTATCAAGGACAGCATTCTCGTAGAAAAAAGAAAGGTTTCCTTGCCTGAAAAACTGACTAACGTTATCAAGTGCAAAAACCCGCGTTGTATCACTTCTGTAGAGCAGGAATTGCCACACGTCTTCAAAAAGACAACTGACGGTGAAAAAGCTGTTTACAGATGCATTTATTGTGAAACAAAAGCAGAGTAATTTGTATAATTTTGATAGACAATAGTTAAAACAGAGGACAAACTTTTACACTTGGTTAAGTTGACCTTGACGGCGGTTTTTGATATAATAAAACCATAATATAAAAAGCCTTTTGTGACTGACGGAATTGTGGATTAACCACAGGGGAGCAAAAGGAATTTTACAGCCGACCGTCTGGGCAGTCCTGTTGATAATATAGGACTGTCCTGCTTATTTTTAGGAGGATTTCAGAATGAAAAAAATCGGAATTATTATGGGTAGCGACAGCGATTTGCCCGTAGTTGAAAAAGCAATGACAACTCTTGATGAGTTTGGTGTTCCTTACGAGGTTCATGTATTTTCAGCACACAGAACACCCGTTGAAGCAAAGGAGTTTTCAGCAAACGCACGTGCTAACGGCTTCGGTGCTATCATCGCAGCAGCAGGTAAGGCTGCACACCTTGCAGGTGCAATCGCAGCAAACACAACTCTTCCCGTTATCGGTATTCCCGTAAAGGCTTCAACACTTGACGGTCTTGATGCTCTTCTTTCAACAGTTCAGATGCCTGCAGGTATCCCTGTTGCAACTGTAGCAATCGACGGTGCAGCAAATGCAGCTCTCCTTGCTCTTCAGATTCTTTCAGTAAACGATGAGGAAGTTGCGGCAAAGCTTGATGCACAGAGAAAGTCAGCATCAGAAAACGTTCTTAAGAAGAACGCAGAAATAGAGAAAAGATTCAATAAATAAACCCGGCACCGTTTTCGCAAAAATCCTTGCGAACGGCTTTCAACGATAGGAGGTAACCAAATGGGAGGCTTTTTTGGTGCAGCCTGTAAGGAAGATGCGGTCTATGACGTATTCTTCGGAACAGACTACCATTCACATCTCGGAACACGTCGCGGCGGTATGGCGGCGTATGACGACGAAATCGGTTTACAAAGAGATATTCATAACATCGAAAACTCACCGTTCAGAACAAAGTTTGAAAAAGTTTTCGACGAAATGAAGGGTAAATCAGCAATCGGCTGTATCAGCGATTCTGACCCGCAGCCGCTTCTTGTACGTTCAAATCTCGGAACATATGCAATCTGTATTATCGGTGTAATCAACAACGCAGATGATCTTATAAAGCAGTACCTTGATTTCAGCGGCGGTCAGTTCAATGCAATGACAGGCGGCAAGGTTAACTCAACCGAGCTTGTTGCGGCACTTATAAATCAGAAGAGCGACTTTGTTGCAGGTATCCACTTTGCACAGGAAGTAATCGACGGCACAGCATCAATCCTCATTCTTAAGAATGACGGTGCAATTATCGCGGCACGCGACAGACTCGGAAGAATTCCGGTGCTTGTCGGAAAGAATGAAAACGGCTATTGTGTTTCGTTTGAATCCTTTGCATATCAGAAGCTCGGATATGACGATGAAAAGGAACTCGGACCCGGAGAAATCGTAGAGTTTACCTGCGATTCGATCAAGCAGCTTGCTGCTCCGGGAAAGAAAAAACGTATATGTGCATTCCTCTGGTCATATTACGGTTATTCACCGTCAACTTACGAAGGCGTCAACGTTGAGGTTATGCGATACCGTAACGGTGAAATCCTTGCAAAGCACGATATGGAAGTCGGCAATGCAGAGGGCGTTGATTATGTCAGTGGTGTGCCGGATTCGGGAACACCGCACGCAATAGGATATGCGAATAAGAGCAGAATCCCGTTCTCGAGACCTTTTATCAAATACACTCCGACCTGGCCAAGAAGCTTTATGTCAAGCAAACAGAGCGACAGAAAAAAGGTTGCGAAAATGAAGCAGGTTCCGGTTTGTGAACTCATTCATGACAAGAGTCTTCTTTTTGTTGATGACTCAATAGTAAGGGGAACACAGCTTCGTGAAACTGTAGAGTTTCTTTATTCAAACGGAGCAAAGGCAGTTCATATGCGTTCGGCTTGTCCGCCGATTATGTACGGCTGCAAGTACCTTAACTTCTCCCGTAATACAAGCGACCTCGACCTTATAACAAGAAGCACGATCATGGAGCTTGAAGGCGAGGAAGGCGAAAAGTATCTTGATGAATACAGCGATTCTTCAACAGAACGCGGAAAGATGCTTCGCCAGAAAATCTGCGAGAAGTTCCACTTCTCATCACTCGAATTTCAGTCACTTGAAGGTCTCATCGAAGCAATCGGACTTGACGAATGCGACCTTTGCACATATTGTTGGAACGGAAAGGAATAAGAATTATGCATACAAATTCTAAATCAGACAGCTACGCAGCAGCGGGCGTTGACATTACAGCAGGTTACAAAGCAGTTGAGCTTATGAAGGCTCATATCGCAAGAACAATGACAAATGCAGTTTCATCAGACATCGGCGGTTTCGGCGGCCTTTTTGAGCTTGACCTTACAGGCATCTCAAAGCCGGTTCTCGTAAGCGGTACAGACGGTGTCGGCACAAAGCTTAAGATGGCTTTCCTTATGGACAAGCACGACACAGTAGGTATTGACTGTGTTGCAATGTGTGTTAATGATGTTATCTGCTGCGGTGCAAAGCCGTTGTTCTTCCTTGACTACATTGCTTGCGGAAAGAACTTCCCTGAAAGAATCGCAGACATCGTTGCAGGTGTTGCAGAAGGCTGTGTTCAGTCAGGTTCAGCTCTTATCGGCGGTGAAACAGCTGAAATGCCCGGCTTCTATCCCATTGATGAATACGATATGGCAGGCTTCTCAGTAGGCGTTGTTGATAAGGACAAGATCGTTAACAACAAACTTGTTAAAGAAGGCGACGTTATCATCGCTCTCCCGTCATCAGGTGTTCACTCAAACGGCTTCTCACTCGTAAGAAAAGTTTTTGATATCGAAAATGCAGATATCAAGACTCCTCTTGCAGAACTTGGCGGCAAGTCACTTGGCGAAACACTCCTTACTCCCACAAAGATTTATGTTAAGCCTATGCTTGCTTTGTTTGAAGAAGTTACTGTTAAGTCAGTTTCTCATATCACAGGCGGTGGTTTCTACGAGAATATTCCAAGAAGCCTTCCTGACGGATACAGTGCAAAGATTGACAAGGCTTCAATCCGTATTCTTCCGATTTTCGACCTCATCGCAAAGACAGGCAACATTCCTGAGCGTGATATGTTCAACACATACAATATGGGTGTTGGTATGAGCGTTGTTGTTGCTAAAGAAGATGCAGACAAGGCACTTGAAATTCTCAAGGCAAACGGCGAAGACGCTTATGTAATCGGCGAAATCGTTGCAGGTGACGAGAAGATTATCATTGAATAATGGGGGAGAGGCTATGAATACTGCTCCGACAAAAATTGCTGTCCTTGTTTCGGGCGGCGGAACAAACCTTCAGGCTTTGATTGATGCCGAAAAAAGCGGCATTATAAAAAGCGGTAAAATTGAGCTTGTAATCTCCAACAAGCCGGGAGCTTACGCTTTGACACGAGCTGAAAATGCAGGAATAAAAACTGCAGTTATCAATAATAAGGAATACGCTACAAGAGAAGCTTTTGAAGCTGAGGTTAAATCAGTTCTTAAAGAAAACGGAATTGAGCTTATAATCCTTGCAGGCTTTATGTGTATTCTTACAGAGAGCTTCACTTCAAGCTATCCGAAGCGAATCATCAACGTTCATCCGTCATTGATTCCTTCTTTCTGCGGTGAAGGCTTCTACGGACTTAAGGTTCACGAAGCTGCTCTTGCTTACGGTGTCAAGGTTACCGGTGCAACAGTACATTTCGTAAATGAAATTCCCGACGGCGGACAGATTATTCTCCAGAGAGCAGTTTACATCGAGCCTCAGGACACTCCCGAAACCCTGCAGAAAAGAGTTATGCAGGAAGCAGAATGGAATATCCTGCCTGAAGCGGCAGAATTAGTATCAAAAGAAATTAAGGAAAAAGGTGAAGATTATGAACATATACAAGGTTAATGACATCGGCGAACTCATCCGCGATAATTCATATGTAGGCAGAGGTATTGTTATCGGTAAAACTGCAGACGCTAAGAAGGCAGTTGCTGCTTATTTCATTATGGGCAGAAGCGAAAACAGCCGTAACCGTATTTTCTCAGAGAAGGACGGAGCAGTTTTCACAGAGCCGTTTGATGCTTCAAAGGTTGAAGATCCTTCACTTATCATTTATGCCGCTATCAGAAAGCATGAAAATAAGCTCATCGTAACAAACGGTGATCAGACAGATACAATTTACGAATTTATCAAGGAAGGCAAGTGCTTCAACGGCGCGCTCAAGACACGTGAGTTTGAGCCCGACGCACCGAACTTCACACCGAGAATCAGTGGTATGCTCAAGTTTGAAAACAACGATTTCAAATATGAAATGAGCATCCTCAAGAGCCTTGATGAAGAGGGTTCAGACTGCGCTCGTTACCTCTTTATGTATCCCTCAAAGGCAGGTCTCGGTCACTTTATCCACACATATGTATGTGACGGTAATCCCATTCCGACATTCCAGGGTGAACCCGAAAGAGTTATGATTCCCGACGATATCGACGAATTCACAAACACACTCTGGACAAACCTTAATGAAGACAATAAGATTTCTCTTTACGTTCGTTACATCGACCTTGAAACAGGTGCAGAAGAGAACCGTCTTATCAACAAGAATAAATAATTACAGGTAGGTGTACGAAAATGAAAGAATTTGAACTTAAATACGGTTGTAACCCGAATCAGAAACCCGCAAAGATCTTTATGAACGACGGAACAGAGCTTCCGATCGAAATTCTTGCAGGCAGACCCGGTTTCATCAATTTCCTTGATGCTTTCAACTCATGGCAGCTTGTTAAGGAGCTTAAAGAAGCTCTCGGAATGCCTGCAGCAGCATCATTCAAGCACGTAAGCCCGACTTGTGCCGCAGTCGGCAATCCGCTTCCAGAAAAGCTTAAGAAGGCTTGCTTCGTAGATGATATCGAAGGTCTTGATGAATCTCCGCTCGCTTGTGCATATGCTCGTGCAAGAGGTACAGACCGTATGTCATCATTCGGTGACTGGATTGCACTTTCAGACGTTTGCGACAAGACAACAGCTCTCATCATCAAGCGTGAAGTTTCTGACGGTGTTATCGCTCCGGGTTATACAGACGAAGCACTTGAAATTCTTAAAACAAAGAGAAACGGTAACTATAATATCGTAAAGATTGACCCTGACTATGTTCCGCAGCCGATCGAGCAGAAGACTGTTTACGGCATCACATTCGAGCAGGGCAGAAACGATTATAAGATTGATGAGTCACAGCTTCAGAACGTTGTTACAGCAAACAAGGAGTTCCCAGAAGAAGCAAAGCGTGACCTTATCATCGCACTTATCACACTTAAGTATACTCAGTCAAACTCAGTCTGCTATGCAAAGGACGGTCAGGCAATCGGTGTTGGCGCAGGTCAGCAGTCAAGAATTCACTGCACACGTCTTGCAGGTAATAAGGCAGATATCTGGCACCTTCGCCAGAGCGATAAGGTTCTTAACCTTCCGTTCAGAGATGACGTTTCAAGACCTAACCGCGACAACGTAATCGACGGTTATATCAACAAGAACGAAGAAGATGTTTGTGCAGACGGCAACTGGCAGAAGTATTTTACAACTCAGCCCGAACCGTTCACAGATGAGGAGCAGGCAGCTTACCTTGCTACAATTACAGGTGTTTCAGTTGGTTCTGATGCATTCTTCCCGTTCAGCGACAACATTGAAAGAGCTAAGAAGAGTGGCGTTTCATACATCGCAGAGCCGGGCGGCTCAATCCGTGATGACATCGTTATCGAGTGCTGTGACAAGTACGGTATCACAATGGCATTCACAGGTATGAGATTGTTCCATCATTAATTTATAAATAGAGGTTTAAGATGAATTTTTTTGAAGAACTTATAAATTTTGACCCCGAAGTTGCAGGTGCCTGCGGTGAAGAGCTTGATCGTCAGCGTCATAACATTGAGCTCATCGCTTCAGAAAACATCGTTTCAAAGGCAGTTTTACTTGCAGCAGGCGGTGTCCTTACAAACAAATATGCTGAAGGCTATCCGTCAAAGAGATACTATGGCGGTTGTTACTGTGTTGATAAGGTAGAGGAAATTGCACGCGAAAGAGCAAAGAAAATTTTCGGTGCGGAACATGCAAACGTTCAGCCTCACAGCGGTGCAAATGCAAACCTTGCAACATTCTTTGCACTTGTTAAACCGGGCGACACAGTAATGGGTATGAACCTTTCTGAGGGCGGACACCTCTCACACGGTTCTCCTGCAAATATTTCAGGTAAGTATTACAACATCGTTCCTTACGGTGTTGATTCAGAAACAGAAGTAATCGACTACGAAGAAATGCGCCGTATTGCACTTGAGTGCAAGCCGAAGATGATTGTTGTAGGTGCAAGTGCATATTCAAGAATTATCGATTATAAAAAGTGCCGTGAAATCTGTGACGAAGTCGGTGCATACCTTATGGTAGATATGGCACACATCGCAGGTCTTGTTGCTGCAGGACTTCATCCCAACCCGGTTCCGTATTCAGACGTTGTTACTTCAACAACTCACAAAACTCTCAGAGGTCCGAGAGGCGGTCTTATCCTTTGTAAAGAAGAATATGCAAAGGCAATCGACAAGGCTGTTTTCCCCGGAACTCAGGGCGGTCCGCTTATGCACATCATCGCAGCAAAGGCTGTTGCATTCGGCGAAGCAATGACAGACGAGTTTAAAGCATATCAGCAGCAGGTTGTTAAAAATGCAGCCGTTCTCTGCGATGCACTTAAAAAGGAAGGCTTCAAAATCGTTTCAGACGGTACAGATAATCACCTTATGCTCGTTGATCTTCGTGCTTTTGATATTACAGGTAAAGAGATGGAGCACCGTCTTGACGAGGTTCACATCACTGTTAATAAAAACACAGTTCCAAACGAAACACAGAGCCCGTTTGTAACAAGCGGTCTTCGTATCGGTACACCGGCTGTAACATCAAGAGGCTTCAAGGAAGAAGAAATGCTTCTTATTGCAGGTTGGATCAAGAAGATTGCTACAGACTTTGAGGGCAGCAAAGAGCAGGTTACAAAGGAAGTAACAGAGCTTTGTGCTAAATTCCCGATTTATTAATGACTATCCCGGCTGAAAAGGAGAAATCACAATGAAAGTAATGGTTGTCGGCTCAGGCGGTCGTGAACATGCTATTATAAAAAAGCTTAAATTAAGCAATGAAATCGACGAAATCTTTGCACTTCCCGGAAACGGCGGTATGGCAGAAGATGCAACCTGCGTAAACGTAGGTGCAAAGGATATTGACGGTCTTGTTAAGTTTGCAACAGAAAATGCAATTGATTTTGCTGTCGTTGCTCCTGACGATCCGTTGGTGCTCGGTGCAGTTGATGCACTTAATGAAGCAGGCATTGAATGCTTCGGCCCCAAGGCAAATGCCGCTATAATTGAAGGCAGTAAGGTTTTCTCAAAAAATCTTATGAAGAAGTATAATATCCCGACTGCAAAGTACGAAGTATTCACCAATATGGAGGATGCTCTTAAGTACATCAAAACAGCTCCGATTCCTACAGTTATCAAGGCTGATGGTCTTGCTCTCGGTAAGGGTGTTATTATCGCTCAGACTCGTGACGAGGCTGAGGATGCAATCTACTCTATGATGGAAGATAAGGTGTTCGGCGACAGCGGAAGCAACGTTGTTGTTGAAGAATTCCTCACAGGTCCCGAAGTTTCGGTTCTTGCATTTACAGACGGTAACGTTGTAAAACCGATGATTTCTTCAATGGACCATAAGAGAGCTTTTGACAACGACGAAGGTCTTAACACAGGCGGCATGGGTACAGTTGCTCCGAATCCCTATTACACAGATGCTGTTGCAGAGGAATGTATGGAAAAGATTTTCCTTCCGACAATCCGAGCAATGAAGGCAGAGGGCAGGGAGTTCAGAGGTTGCCTTTACTTCGGTCTTATGATTACTCCGGACGGCCCGAAGGTTATCGAATACAACTGCCGTTTCGGTGACCCCGAAACTCAGGTTGTTCTTCCTCTCCTTGAAAGTGACCTTTTCACAGTTATGAAGGCTACTGCAAGAGGCGAGCTTGATAAAACAGAGGTTAAATTCAGCAATAAATCAGCTTGTTGCGTAATCCTTGCTTCAAAGGGTTATCCCGTTAAGTATCAGAGCGGATTTGAGCTTACACTTCCCGAAACTGATGCAGAAAGTGAGATTTTTGTTGCAGGTGCAAAGCTTGAAGACGGAAAGCTCCTCAGTGCAGGCGGAAGAGTGCTCGGCGTAACAGCAGTTGCAGAAAACCTTGAAACAGCAATTAAAAATGCATATGAACTTACCGATAAGGTTGGTTTTGAAAACGGCTTCTGCCGAAGAGATATCGGTCGTAAAGCTTTGAATGCGGAGGTTAAATAAATGGTATATCGCATCTATGTTGAAAAGAAAAAAGGTCTTGATAACGAGGCAAGAAGCCTTCGTTACGATATCAGACACATCCTTCAGATAAAATCACTTGAAGAAGTTCGTGTTCTCAACCGTTATGACGTTGAAAACATCGAAGAGGACTTGTTTAATTATTCAAAGAAAACTGTTTTCTCAGAGCCTCAGCTCGATATTATCTATGACGAGCTTCCGCAGACTGATGCAACAGTTTTTGCAGTTGAGTTCCTTCCCGGTCAGTTTGACCAGAGAGCTGACTCTGCTGCTCAGTGTATCCAGATTATCTCAAAGGGCGAGCGTCCGACAGTAAGTGCAGCAAAGGTTTACCTTCTTTACGGTAATCTTTCAGCTGACGAACTTGATGAGATTAAGAAATACGTAATCAACCCCGTTGAGTCACGTGAAGCATCACTTGAGAAGGTTGAAACTCTCAAGGTTGAGTATGAAATTCCCACAACTGTTGAAACTCTTGACGGCTTCAATGACCTTGATAAGGACGGTCTTGCAGCTTTCGTAAAGGATTACGGCCTTGCAATGGACAATGACGACATCGCTTTCTGTCAGGCATATTTCAAGAGTGAAAACCGTAACCCGACAATTACAGAAATCAGAATGATCGATACATATTGGTCTGACCATTGCCGTCATACAACATTCCTTACAACAATTGATAAGGTAACATTTGAAGACGAGCTTCTTCAGGCTGCATATGACGATTATCTTAAAACACGTGAATTCCTCGGCAGAACAAAGCCGCAGAATCTTATGGATATAGGCACACTTGCTGCAAAGTATCTTAAGAAAATCGGTAAACTCGACAAACTTGACGAGTCAGAGGAAATCAACGCTTGTACAGTTAAAATCGAGATTGAAGTTGACGGTGTAAAAGAGCCGTGGCTCCTTCTCTTCAAGAACGAAACACACAACCATCCGACAGAAATCGAACCTTTCGGTGGTGCTGCTACATGTATCGGCGGTGCTATCCGTGACCCGCTTTCAGGCCGTTCATATGTTTATGCGGCAATGCGCGTAACAGGTGCGGCTGATCCGCTCAAACCCGTCAAGGAGACTATGGAGGGTAAGCTTCCGCAGAGAAAGATTGTTACAACTGCTGCTGCAGGCTACTCATCATACGGTAACCAGATCGGTCTTGCAACAGGTATGGTTGACGAGCTTTATCACGACGGATACGCTGCAAAGCGTATGGAAATCGGTGCAGTTGTTGCAGCTGCTCCGCAGG
>JAZRNR010000011.1:0-6750 GCA_045648305.1 Acutalibacteraceae bacterium | reverse complement strand
TTACCAAGACCGTTGAGGATAACGCGGAGAGGCTTTGTTCTAACCTTGTTAGCGTTAAGAGCGATTTTGATAGCGCCTTCAGCAGCAGCGAATGATTCGTGACCAGCGAGGAAGCAGAAGCACTCTGTTGCGTCTGAAAGGAGCATCTACCAAGGTTACCGTGGGCAAGACCAACCTTACGGTTGTCAGCAACAGAACCCTTGGTGCAGAATGCCTGAAGGCCGATACCGATAGCTGCAGCAGCGTCAGCAGCCTTTGTGCAACCCATCTTGATTGCGATAGCGCAACCTACTGTGTAAGCCCATACTGCGTTTTCGAAGCAGATCGGCTGTGTTTCTCTTACGATCTTGTCGCAATCGATACCCTTTGCAAGAGTGATTTCCTTACATTCTTCAACTGAAGAAATACCGTATTCAGCAAGAACAGCATTGATATTATCAATACGTCTTTCGTAGCTTTCAAATAATGCCATTGTAATTTCCTCCTCTTACTTATTCTTTTCTCGGGTCGATGTACTTAACAGCGTCAGCAAATCTGCCGTAAGTACCGATTGCCTTATTGTATGCATCGTTGGGTGTGTCGCCCTTCTTGATGAAGTCTGTCATCTTGCCGAGTGATACGAACTCGTAACCGATAACCTGATTGTCTTCGTCAAGAGCCATACGTGTAACGTAACCCTCAGCCATTTCGAGGTAACGAACACCCTTAACCTTTGTACCGTACATTGTACCAACCTGTGAACGGAGGCCCTTACCAAGGTCTTCAAGACCTGCGCCTACTGAAAGACCGTCATCTGAGAATGCAGACTGTGAACGGCCGTAAACGATCTGAAGGAAGAGCTCGCGCATTGCAGTGTTGATAGCGTCACAAACGAGGTCTGTGTTGAGAGCTTCAAGGATTGTCTTGCCAGGAAGAATTTCAGATGCCATAGCAGCTGAGTGAGTCATACCTGAGCAACCGATTGTCTCAACGAGTGCCTCTTCGATAATACCTTCTTTAACGTTAAGTGAGAGCTTACAAGCGCCCTGCTGAGGTGCACACCAGCCCACACCGTGTGTGAAAGCGGAAATATCCTTAACATCGTAAGCCTTAACCCACTTACCCTCTTCAGGGATCGGAGCAGGACCGTGATTCGGGCCCTTAGCTACACAGCACATTTCCTCTACTTCACGTGAATAGTTGATCATGTTGTAAATCTCCTTTCGGTTTATATAGGTCCGGTCTTTGACCTCGCCCTTATATACATCTTTTGTGGCTTTCGCCATTCTTTAGGATATAAAGATTTGAACCCCGTATGCCTGAAATTTAAAACTTTCGGCACATCAAACTGTTTTTCATCTTGAAATACGCGCGTATGACTGCGATTCAAAACAGCTTGCTGTACCAAAATTTTTAGAATTTCAGGTGCGAAGCAGTTTTGTAAGACAAAAATTTTTGTTTATGCAAAGAAAAACTTTGCAGTAATACTGTCGTATTGCAAGAAGATTTTTCTGCAGCAGAAACGGGAATTTTTCTTCCAAAACCATACTGCGTTTAAATCTTTATATCCTAGTTATTATATCAATATGTGAAAGATTTATCAAGACCTAATTGTAAATATTTTCAAAAATCATATCACTTTTTAGGGCATTTTGCCTTCAAAAGAAAAAGGGATGCCTGAGCATCCCTTTAAATTTACTGTTCTGTACCAACAGGGAAAAGCTGACCTCTCTGTAAAAGAATATCGTTCGGACCCTCTTCCCAAGCCCATACACAATCCTGTGTGAGCTGATAATTTTCGTTAGTAAGGAACTGAATCTTGTAACCCAAGCACTTGTAGCTGAATGCAGCAGGCTTGTCTGTTTCAAGATAAGAAACGGTATACTCCGTTGAAGACACCGAGAAAAGCGGTGCAATTCCCTGCGCTGCAAGAGAATGATCAACTGTATACATAACTGTCCAGAGTGTTATAACTGAAAGAAGAGAAATTACAAACACACGGATAAACGTTTCTAATCTCTTTATTGTCTTATCCTTCTTTTCGTTTGCAGCTTCAGAACCGGCATCCTTTTTGCTCTTCTTTTCAGGCTCCGCAGGAATCTGCGGTTGAACCGGCATCTGTGTAACCGGAGTCTGCTCAATCGGCTGCGATACTGCTTCAACCGAAGCGTCTGATACTTCCTCTGCAACGCCGAAACGATCGTCCGATGCAAAGCCGCTTTCAGTTGATTCGATATTTGAAAAGTCTATCTTGACTTTATTATCCTCAGCAGAATTTTCGTTCATATTTTTAAATTCATCCATGGGTCTACCTCCAAAGCATTATACGTAGATTGTATACTATTCAAAAAATTAAATCAAGTGTTAATTGAAATTTATTTGCAAATAGCACCCTGAAAAACTCAGGTAATCCATTTGTTGACAATCGGTATTTTATTAAGAACAAACGATATCAAAAACGCTACCGTAACCGTAGCCAATGTCAGGACGGGGATACAGAAAACAGGGTTGAATGCGACCGCATTGAATCCCCAGAATTTATAAACAGACATAACAAGTATATGTACAAGATATGCACCGAAGCTGTACTGCGAAAGCTTTGACATCACCGCATTCAGCTTCTCTTTGTCAAATTTTCTGTATTTAAAGAAAACAAAAACTGAAACAGCCTCAAGCAGAACGTTTACTGTAAATGTCTGCAAATAGTTTGTGCTGTTTGTGTTCAGTTTCCATCCTGCAGCAGCATTAAATAATACTGATACCAAAAATCCGCCTGCTCCGAGCAGGTAAATAAATTTTCTCTGTTTCTTTGTAAACTCGGTATTCGCAAGGAAATAGCCGAGAACAAAAATATACGCAAACCCGACAACAACACGTACATTCATATCTGAAATAAGCGTGTTTACAGCAAGCAACGTTTTCTGTATATTTCCCGATGTGAAATCTTTTGCCATATAAACTACCTGCGGAACTGCATAGCCGAAAATAAACCCGAGCAAAAGATAATATTTCAGAAGCTTCGGTGACACAACAAACTGTCTGATAATCGGCAGACACATATAAATTCCGACAATCATAGGAATGAACCACAGATGAACAGGTCCTATAAACGTTTTCTGAATAAAATCAACAAGCGAAAAAGATTCTATGAAATCGGGGTTGTAAACATTTCCCGGTGCAAAAACAGCATGCAGGGCTGACCAGACAAAGTACGAAGTCACCATTCGGGGAATGTATTTTTTGTATATCGTTTTAATTTCAATATCTCTTGAAAGGAAGAGTGATCCGCTTATCATAAGAAATACGGACACACCCCACCTTGATATTGCATTATACACATTGAAAATCTGCCATTCATAGCTTCTGCCACCAAAATCCGACCATTCCTGAGCAGACACGTGGATAACTATAACCGCAATTATTGCAAAAACACGTAAGTAATCGTAATAAACTACTCTTTGTTTTTTCATAAAACCTACCCCTGTGATTTTATTTTATCCGTTCAAGTTTTGCGACAACTTCTACATTTCCCGTGCGCGGGAACATGTCCACGGGTGTTGCCTCGCTGACTTCGTAACCGACTTCAAGGAAACGTGCACAATCACGCGCAAGAGTTGCACTGTCGCAAGAAACATAAACTATTCTTTCGGGAGACATCTTTGAAACGGTTTCAACAAGTGCACCGTCGCAGCCTTTTCTCGGCGGATCAAGAATTACAACATCAGGCTTAATACCTTCTTCAAGAAGTATTTCTGCCGCCTTTGATGCATCTCCGCAGATGAAACGGGCATTATCAATTCCGTTGAACTCAGCATTTTTATTCGCATTTTCAATCGCCTGTTCAACAATTTCAACACCGACGAGCTGCTTCGCATCCCTTGCCATTGTAAGACCGATTGTACCCGTACCGCAATAAAGATCAATCAGAGTTTCGTTGCCCGTAAGACCCGCATATTCTTTAGCTTTATTGTAAAGAATTTCTGCACCGTCGTGGTTGACCTGATAGAACGACAGCGGTGAAACATTGAACTTCAGACCGCAAAGCTCATCCGTTATGTAATCCGAGCCGTAAAGTGTGATGCATTCGCTTCCGAGCACAACGTTTGTTTTTTTCGTATTTATGTTGAGAATTACACTTTTAAGTCCGTCAATTTCAGCCCTGAGCAATTCAACAAGCTCATCTGCGAAAGGAATTTTTCTTCCGTTTGCAACAAGGCAGACCATAACCTCGCCTGTTGCAAAGCCTTTTCTTACATAGATATGGCGAACAAGACCTTCACCCGTGAATTCATTATAAACGCTTATTTTCTTTTCTCTTATCCAATCGCGGAAAATATCTACAACTCTTCTGAAGTCCTCGGGTTGGAGCAAGCAGTCTGCACAGTCAATAATTCTGTGTGTCATCGGTGCATAAAATCCGATTGAAGCAAAGGTGCCGTCCGAGCCGACTGGATACTGTGCCTTGTTTCTGTAACGGGAAGATTCAGGTGACGGAATAATCGGCTTTATCGGAACATTGAGTCCTCCGATTCTTTTGAAATTATCTTCTACCTGAGTCTGCTTGATTTCAAGCTCGGCATCGTATTTGATATGAGCAAAGCAACAACCACCGCATTTTTCTGAAACCGCGCACTGAGAATTAATTCTTATCGGTGAGCGCTGAGTGATTTTTTTGATTATACCTACAGCGTAAGTTTTCTTTACCTTTATGATATGTGCAACAACGTGGTCACCGGTTACGGCACCGCGTACAAAAACCGTCATTCCGTTGTAATCGCAGACACCGCTGCCCTGTACCGTACAGCTTTTCACCGTAAGCTGAATTTCATCGTTCTTTTTAAGCACAGTTTCGCCACCTTTCAAACCATTATAAATTATACTATACGTAAAAGCAAAAATCAATAAAGTTATTACTGTATTGACAAAAACGTTTCAGGTGATATAATTAACTCAAGTGAACAGTTATCTTCGGGGCGGGGTGAAATTCCCCACCGACGGTGTTTGGGTAACCCCCATAAGCCCGTGAGCATTTGCTGATTTGGTGAGATTCCAAAGCCGACGGTACAGTCCGGATGGAAGAAGATTTTATTTATTAATTCAAGCCCCGTACATTTTTTGTGCGGGGCTTTTTCGTTGATAACTCTCGCTAATACATTTCAGGAGTTGTTTTTATGAAAAATACGCTCAACAATAGAAATCGTGTAAGTATGATAAGAAAACTTACGGTAACAGCAATTATGTCCGCATTATCTTACGCATTGATGATGATTGAATTTCCTGTACCGTTTATGCCTCCGTTCATCAAGTTTGATGTTTCGGAACTCCCCGCACTTGTAACATCATTCGCTTTCGGTCCCCAGTACGGTGTGCTTGTCTGCTTTATCAAAAACGCACTTCATCTGCCGACAAGCTCAACCCAGTTCGTCGGCGAGCTTTCCAACTTCCTTATGGGTGCCGTCTTTGTTTTTGTTGCAGGTCTTTTTTACAGAATCAAGAAAACCCGTAATTTTGCTTTTATCGGTGCAATGGTCGGCAACCTCGCAATGGCAGTTTCCTGTTTCCTTATCAATTTGTACATAACCTATCCGATTTATATGGAAATTCTCATTCCCGAACAGGTTATCTTAGGAATGTATCAGGCTATTCTTCCGTCAATGGATTCCATCTGGAAATCAATTCTCGTTTTCAACGTACCTTTCACTTTTGCAAAAGGACTTGTCAGCGTTATTATAACTTTCCTTATTTACCGTAAACTTTCTCCGATTCTTAAGGGGAATTTACAAAATAAGTCTTGACTTAAGACTGATATTAGTATATAATCTCTACGCAATAAATTAAATAGCGCTCAACACTTATTAAGAGCAGCTGAGGGAACAGGCCCTATGAAGCTCAGCAACCTGCGTTAAGCAAGGTGCTAAATCCTGCGGTGCAACCGAAAGATAAGTTCTTTAAAGCTCTCGGTTTGCGCCGGGAGCGTTTTTTTCGACAAAGGAGGACTTTTAAAATGGCAAAACATCTTTTTTCATCAGAATCAGTAACAAAGGGACATCCCGATAAAATCTGTGACCAGATTTCTGACGCAGTGCTTGATGCAATCCTTGCTCAGGATCCGAACGGACGTGTTGCTTGCGAAACATGCTGTACAACAGGTATGGTGCTCGTAATGGGTGAAATTTCAACTTCAGCTAACATCGACATTCCCGCAATCGCACGTAAGGTTATCTGTGACATCGGTTATGACAGTGCAGAAAAAGGCTTCGACGGTAACACTTGTGCAATTCTTACTTCACTTGACAAGCAGTCAGGCGACATCGCAATGGGCGTTGACGCTTCATTCGAGCTCAAGGGCGGTGAAGAGGACAAGTACAACCTTCACGGTGCAGGCGACCAGGGTATGATGTTCGGTTACGCTTGTAACGAAACACCCGAGCTTATGCCGATGCCGATTTCACTCGCACACAAGCTTGCTCTCAAGCTCACAGAAGAAAGAGAAAACGGCAACCTCGGTTACCTCCGTGCTGACGGTAAAACTCAGGTTACAGTTGAATATGACGACGATAAGGTTGTAAGAATTGACGCTATCGTTGTTTCATCACAGCACAGTGCTGACGTTGAGCTTGACAAAATCGTTGAGGACGTTATCAACCTTGTAATCAAGCCGACAATCGACGCTTCACTCATCGACGAAAACACCAAGATTTACGTTAACCCCACAGGCAGATTCGTAACAGGCGGTCCGCAGGGTGACTCAGGTCTTACAGGCCGTAAGAT
>JAZRNR010000010.1:0-11945 GCA_045648305.1 Acutalibacteraceae bacterium | reverse complement strand
GTGACCGCCACGAAGTACAAGGTTCGGTGACATTTCGAATTCGTTGCCACGTGCACTTACCCATTTAACAGGTGTGTACATATCAACGATTTCAGTTGCAAGGCACTTACCGCCTCTGAACTCAGCAGCCTTCTGAAGGTCTTCGAGTGTGAGTGAATTGAAATCCTTTGTCTCATCATAACCGTGGTCAAGAAGGAGAACGTCGCTTGCTGTCTTCTTCTTTGACGGGATGATGATGTTGAACTTATCCCATGTCTTGGGAATTGCATTGTACTCTGCCATGCTGCCGTAGTAAGCCTTGATTCTTACGTCAACCTTGTTCTCAACCCACCAGATTGTACCGTACTCAGGAGTCTCTGCAATCTTCTTCATCCAGAGCTTCTTGAGGATGGGAGCGAACGGCTTAGCAAGGAATGCGAGCTTGTAGTAGCCCTCAACCTTGTTCATCATGCTCTTGAAATACTGCTTAACGGGAATGTTAGCACGGAAGTGGCAGTACTTCTCAAGCTCGTCGCCGTCGTAGTACCACTGACCGTGGAAGTTACGTGTTGTGAACCAGTGCGGGTCAAAGAGCTTCTTGGGTGAACCAAGACCGAGTGTTCCGAGGAGAAGCTCTTCAAACTCGTAGTTAGTGATTCTGTACTCTTCACCTGAACCGATGTTGTAGAATCGTCTCCAGAATTCTTCAGGAATATCGTCGCCGCAAACGTTTGCAAGAAGACGGCCAGAGTCCTCAACTGTTGCCCATTCAAGAACACCGTTGATAGGAACGTGGTACATGATAGGCTCAAGGTTCTTGAGGATAGCCGGGTAGAGGATACCTGACTGACGGAGTGATACCCAGTGCTTAAGACCTGACTCTGCGAAAACAGCCTCAGCCTTAATCTTACTGATAGCGTAGTGGTCATAAACGCTTACCTTAAGCGGGTCACCTGTTCTTGCCCAGTGAATCGGAGCGTTTCTGTCGCCTGTTTCAGCAACAGTACCGATGTAAACAACGTGAACTGCATCGGGATCGGGCTGAGCTTTGATAGCCTTAACGATGTTCTGTGCAGCAGCAACGTTTGTCTTCTGTGTTTTAACAGGATAGTAGTCAGCAGCGGGAGAAACCATACCGCCAACGTGGAGAACGTAGTCAGCACCGTTTACCATTTCAAGAACGTCTTCGTATTTTGTAAGGTCACCCCAAACAAACTTAACTGAAGGATCGTTCATATAAGGCTCAAACTTCTTGCGGTTTTTCTCGCTGTCACGGTTGAGCAATACGATGTTGTACTGGTCCTTTTTCTTATAGAGCTCTAAAAATCCCTGGAAACCCATAGTTCCCGAAGAACCTGTAAGAGCAACGGTTTTCTTTGCCATAGGAAACACCCTCCTTGGTATAATTTTTCGCTTAATTCTACCATATTTAAATAATTCCGTCAACGAAAATTGACATATTTGCGAAAATAAATTGTATACAGTATTGCAAAAAAGTCATATTTGGTGTATACTTACGGCAAGTTTGAAAGAATATGGTCCGATTGATATGTCGAAACCGCAAATTTTTCATTTTATTTCTAACTTACTACTTTATAATCCGGGGGCGTAGCTCAGCTGGGAGAGCGCTACACTGGCAGTGTAGAGGTCATGGGTTCGATCCCCACCGTCTCCACCAAAGAATAACCGTAATCTTGATACAAGGTTGCGGTTATTTTCTTTTTGTGGTATAATGTTGCTGAGGTGAAAATATGGAAAAACATGACTCGTTGCAAATCCTTTTTATCAGACATGCCGAAACAGATTATGATGATATCGGTGACCGTGACCCGAGCGATGGCGAGCTTACCGTAAAAGGTGAACAGCAGTGTATTGAGTTAGGCGAAAAGCTTAAAGATTTACCGATAGATGCATATATTACGAGTTCTTTGTTGCGTAGCTTTAAAACTGCTGTCGGCGTTTGCAATGCAAAGCCCGAAAAGCCTTTGCTTGAAATCAGTGCCGAGCTTGTGGAATGCGGCTGCACACCGGGTTATTATGGTTGCTGTGAAGAATATCTCCAACGGTATTACAAAAACACAAAAATGTGCGAGAAGCTCTATGGTACGGAGAATTATGAATTTGGCTGTGAGGCTTTTGAGGATAATGTTATCCGTGCGGAAAAAGTGATTTCTTACATCAAGAACAGATTTTCTTTCGGTGAACGTGTTGCTGTTTTCAGCCACCATGGATTTCTTGAGTATCTTATTCCCACAGCTTTGGGAGTTAAACCGCATGTTTTCAGATTTTCTCTGGATAATACTTCAATCTCTGTTGTTGAATTTTGCCGTGACGGTAATGCGGTTCTTCGCTGTGTTAACAAATAGAACAACGGATATAACGAAAATCAGCAAATCTCTATTTATCTGATAACATAAGACCGAGCAGAGCATAGAAACTCTGCTCGGTCTTTTTTACGCCACCTTAAACTACTTAAAATTAAAATTAATCTTCAGTTTGTGTCGTCTTAAGAACTTTTTAATTTCGCCACACAATTTCACCGTTTATAACAGTAGCTTTGACACAGGAGTTTATTTCCAGAGGATTACCTTGAAAAATAACAATATCTGCATCCTTACCTTCTTTAAGACTGCCTAATCTGTGATCGACTCTGCATATTCGTGCCGCATCAATGGTAATTGCACGAAGTGCCGCTATTTCACCCAGACCTTCTTTTGCTGCAATACCTGCACATAAAGGCAGATACTGTATTCTGGATACAGGATGGTCGGTGGTTATTGCAACCGTGACTCCTGCATCATGAAGAATACCTGCAGTTTTAAAATCCGACTGACTGACTTCGTCTTTATTGCGTGATGCGAGAGATGGCCCCACAACGGCAGGGAAGCCGCTTTCTGCGATTCCCACGGCAATCAGGTGTCCCTCGGTGCAGTGGTCAATTGTCAGGTCAAGGTCAAATTCCTTGGCTATTCTTATTGCGGTAAAAATATCATCAGTGCGGTGAGCGTGAGCTTTAAGCGGGATTTTCTTTTCAAACAGTTCTCTGTAGCATTCCAATGTAAAATCTTTGTTATCGGATTGATTTTGTGAAAAATATTGCTGTGCACGGAAAAGATCTTCTCTTATAAGCGAAGCAATTCCCATTCGGCTTGACGGCATATTTCCGTTAAGACCGTAGCAGTTCATCGGATTTTCACCGAAAGCAATTTTAATTGCGGCAGGGGCAAGAACAACCATATCGTCAACACATCTGCCGTAGGTTTTTATAAAAGCAAATTGTCCGCCGACAGCATTGGAGCTTCCGGGCCCGACCATAACGCCCGTAATGCCTGCGGCAATAGCATTATGGAAAGCGCTGTCCATAGGATTTATACTGTCCAGCCCTCTTATGAATGGTGTTATCGGGTTTGTGTTTTCGTTACTCGTATCGTTTTGTGATGAAATCTTATCTTCTGCAATACCGATATGACTGTGCGCATCGATAAATCCGGGATAGACATTAAGATTTCGGGCATCAAAAACTTCTGTACCCTCCGTCGGAACAATATTTTTCTTGATTTTTACAATTTTTCCTTCATTTATTAGTATATCAGCTCTTAACGGTGTATCGCTTTCCATTGTGTGCAAAATACCGTTTGCAATCAATAGCATATTTTTCTCCTTTCAGTCTTTTTTATATTGTGTATAGTTTGCCGCGAACGAGAGAAACTATCCTTGTAAACTGTTTAGGAGGTGAGAATATGAACAACAACAATAACAACAATAATAACAATAATAACAGAAACAACCAGAACAATAACAACAATAACAACAATAATAACAGAAACAACCAGAACAATAACAACAATAACAACAATAACAACCAGAATAATCAGAACAACCAGAACAATAATAACAGAAACAACCAGAACAACAAAAACAATCAGAACAGAAACAACAACCAGAACAAATAACAATTTTAATTTTGGAATTTTCTGATCAGACTATTTGTTTTTCTCTTTGCTAAATTCTATTTTGTTCAGCGATTTAAATTTTAATCAGATTAACGCTGAATATGTGTGCTGCTGATATTCAAACGGCAGATTTATACTGTGCGAATATTTCCGCTAAGCCAATATAATCCGAACCTTTTTTACAAGATTGGTTCGGATTTATTGTTTTATTAATAAATTGCTGTTTAAAAGAAATAATATATGAACAAAAAGGATAACACCTGCCTTTTGTGTATCGGGAGATAGTCTGACCGTCAGTACGAATCCTCCTTATCCACAAAAAAGCACTTGCATTTCGCAAGTGCTTTTAGTTTTATCCGATTGCGAGTTTTATGGTGAATAAAATATCACTCAAATCTCGGATTTTTAACCAATTGAAATTTTAAAACATATCGGCAAATCATTTTTATGTTCTTCTTTTAAGCAGATTTTAAGAGCTTCTTCGTCTCTTGTGAATTCAATTTTCTCTCCACTTCCTAGAAGTTCAATGTTTTCAATTATGTAGTCGTGAGGGATATGCTTTTTGAGGGTTTTGATTTTTACGTTTTTTGACGGGCGCATTTGAAAAGCATAGAGATAACCGTTTTTATATGTAAATCTGAAATCTTTACTTGTAAATGCCTTTTCGTCTCCGTCCTTGAAAAATCCTTCTTCCGCGTTGACTTCACCTTCACCGAATTGTTTCCAGTACGTTGTGCCGTAAATTCCTTCTCCGTTGATTGTGAGCCATTCGCCCATATCAAGCAGAACCTGTGTTTCTTCATCGGTGATTGTGCCATCAGCTTTCGGACCGATATTTATGAGCAGATTACCGTTTTTGGAAACAATATCCACAAGGTCGCAGATGACCTGACGTGAGGACTTGTATTCGTTATCTGCCCTGTATCCCCAGGAGCATTTGCCGATTGCAGTATCTGTCTGCCAGTAAACAGGGGATATGCCTGTCAGAGCACCACGTTCAACATCAAATGTGGCAACAGAAGGCGGAAAAGCTTCGTGCTTGTAATTGATTGTAACTTCCTTGCCCCATTCGTCGGCACGGTTGTAGTAATAAGCTGCAAGTTTTTTGAGATAAGGCTTGAATGAATGATTGTGAATCCACCAGTCAAAATAGAGAACAGAGGGTTGATATCTGTCAACAAGTTCACAGGTGCGTACAAGCCAATCTTCCAGCCATTCTTTACTTGCACCTTTTGAATATGTATCTGCGGTTGTTGTGTGGATTATTTCAGGGTCAAACTCTTCGCAATAAACGGCAGGACCGTAAAAATCTGCATACCTTTCGTCGTTTATATCACTGTCGTAAAGTCTGCCGGGATTCATAAAGAAATAGTGTTCTGCACGGTGTGTTGATGCACAAAGAGTAAGGCCCTGCTTTTCGCACTCCGCTTTCAATTCGCCCACAACATCTCTGCACGGCCCCATTTTCGTGGAATTCCAGCGATTGAATTCGGTGTCGTACATTGCAAAGCCGTCATGATGTTCAGCAACGGGCATAACGTATTTCATACCCGCTTTTTTAAAGAGTGAAACCCATTTTTCAGCATCAAAATTTTCTGCTCTGAACATAGGGATAAAATCTTTATAGCCAAAAACATTCTGTTCACCGTAGGTTTTTCTGTGATGTTCAAATTCGCGCACGTTACGGTCATACATACCACGGGAATACCACTCGTTTCCGTAGGCAGGAACACTGTAAACACCCCAATGAATGAAGACTCCTAACTTGTCATGCATATACCATTCGGGGACTTTGTGGTGGGCGAGGGATGCCCAGTCTGCCTTATATTTTCCGTTTTTGTTTACTTCGTCAATTAATTTCAGATATTCTTGTGTTGTCATTTTTTCACACTCCGCAACCTGTGGAATTTAATTTATGGTAACATAAAAAAAGGAAAAAATCAATAAAACTAGGGTGCGTTTCTGCTTGTTTCGGGAGAGCGCTACACTGGCAGTGTAGAGGTCATGGGTTCGAACCCCACCGTCTCCACCAAAGAAGACCGATCATTCTGATACGACAAAGTATCCGGATGGTCGGTCTTTTTATTGTTGAATATTGAAATTTCGCTTCTCCATGATATAATTAGTCAGGTAAACTTAAGCTTTTGGAGGCAAAAATGTTCAGAGCTGTTCGTAAAAAGAAAAATGAAATCAGTCAAGATGAAGCAAAAAATTTGCTTCGTTCATCACGCAGAGGTGTTTTAGCTGTTAATGGTGATGAGGGATATCCGTATGCGATACCTATCAACTATTTATATGATGAAGAAAACAACAAAATAATTTTTCATGGTGCGAAGACAGGTCACAAAGTAGATTCAATCAAGAAAAACGATAAAATCTGTTTTACTGTATTCGGAAATGAAACATTTATAGAAGAAAACTGGGCACCTTATCTTCAGAGTGTTGTTGTATTCGGCAGGTGTCATTTGGTTGAAAACAGGGACGACACCGTCAGCTTGGTAAAAAAATTTGCACTTAAGTATTATCCGAATGAGGATATGGTAAATGAAGAAATCGCCAATTCAGGAAAAGGTGTTCAGATGTTTGAAATCAAAATAGAACACTTGAGTGGTAAAAAAGTACAGGAACGATAAATCTAAACTTATCAAAAAGAAACCGTATCGTAATCATCAACTGTGATACCGAAAACCGTAATCGCAACGATTGCAGTTTTCGGTATTTTCTGTTAACGGCAGAAAATACCGGTTCTATCGTGGAAGAACACTTCATTAAAAACAAAGAGTAACACGTAAATGAGTGTTGCGAAAAAATAATAACCTACTGAGATAAAAACGGTTTTACTACTGTATTACAAAAATAAAAGAAGGAAAGTTAGTGGGCTTTGTTTGTAGATGCCCGTTATATGGGTCGTAAAAACCACTAGTTTACTGCTGTTTATGATTTATTGCAAATCAGATTTGCACAAAAAAACAACCTGCCGTTAAGCAGGTTGTAAAAAATCAGAACTTTTCTTCCTTATTCTTCTTCTTTTTCTCTGTCTTGCCTTTAGCTTCCATACGAGCAGCCTTTTCTTTGTCTGCTGCTTCCTTAGCTGCCGCTCTTTCAGCTGCAAGCTTTTCGTTAGCTGTGTTGTTCTGGCTGACAGCCCAACGTGTAATCTTAATGTGGTTTCTGTCTGCACCTGTTTCGATAACGATTGTGTCGTCCTTTACAGTAACGATTCTGCCGATGATACCGCCGATTGTTGTGATTTCATCACCGCTCTGAAGGTTGTCACGCATTGCCTGCTCTTCCTTTTGCTTTTTCTTCTGCGGTCTGATCATCATGAAGTACATAAGAGCAACCATACCCACTAACATAATGAGCATTTTAGGATCGCCGAACGCATTTCCCATGTTTTTCTTCCTCCTTAAAAACAATGTAAGTATTATACAGTAATTTATATAAAAAAGCAAGTCAAATTTTAATAAGCGAAACTTTATATTCTCGTGTCGAGTAAATCAACATATTTTTCTTTGAATTCGTTAAAAGTTCCGTCCTCAAGCGATGCACGGATTTTCTCCATAAGCGTATTATAGAAATAGAGGTTGTGTGTTACGCAAAGGCGCATTGCAAGCATTTCCTTGGCTTTGAAAAGATGACGGATGTATGCCTTTGAATGCTTTCTGCAGGTCGGACAGTTACATTCGGGATCGATCGGTGTGTCATCCTTCTGATATTTGGCATTGTTTATATTGATTATACCGTTCATAGTGAAAAGATGTCCGTGACGCGCGTTACGGCTCGGCATTACGCAATCGAAAAGGTCAACACCTCTGCTGACGGCTTCGATAATATTGCCCGGTGTACCGACTCCCATAAGGTAACGGATTTTATCCTTCGGTGCATACGGCTCAACAGCAGAAATAACGCGATACATATCCTCTTTCGGTTCACCGACAGCAAGACCGCCGATTGCATAACCGTCGAGGTCAAGCTCAGCAATTCTCTGCATATGCTCAATTCGAAGATCATCGTAAACACAGCCCTGATTGATACCGAAAAGAAGCTGATTCTTATTAATTGTGTCGTGCAAAGAATTGAGCCTTTCCATTTCTTCCTTACAACGGATGAGCCAGCGCGTTGTTCTTTCGCAGGAAGCCTTTGAATATGCATGAGTTGACGGGTTTGCAACGCATTCGTCAAAAGCCATTGCGATAGTTGAACCAAGGTTTGACTGAATACGCATGCTTTCTTCCGGTCCCATAAAGATTCGCTTGCCGTCTATATGCGATGCGAAAGTTACGCCCTCTTCCTGAATCTGACGGAGCTTTGCAAGTGAGAATACCTGAAATCCGCCGCTGTCAGTAAGAATCGGACCGTTCCAACCCGTGAACTTATGAAGACCGCCAAGCTCTTTGACAAGCTCATCGCCAGGTCGTACGTGCAAATGATAGGTGTTGCAAAGCTGTACCTGAGCACCGATATCTTTCAAATCGTATGCATCAAGAGCACCCTTGATTGCTCCGCATGTTGCAACATTCTGAAATGCAGGTGTTTTAACCGTACCGTGGACGGTGGTGAATTCGCCAAGTCGTGCCTTGCCCTGTTGTTTGATTATTTTAAAAGAAGCCATCTTATTCTCCTTTATGATTTGCTATAAACATCGCGTCACCGAAGCTGAAAAATCTGTATTTTTCTTCAACGGCTGTTTTGTACGCGTTCATTGTATTTTCGTATCCGCAGAAAGCACTTACGAGCATAATCAGTGTACTTTCTGGCAGGTGGAAGTTTGTAAGAAGTGCATCAATACACTTGAATTCATATCCCGGATAGATAAAGATACTTGTCCAGTCGTCGTATTCACAGACTTCGCCCTTTGCCTGACAGACAGACTCGAGCGTTCGGCAACAGGTTGTTCCTACCGCGATAACACGTCCACCGTTTTTCTTTGTCCGGTTGATGATGTCTGCCGTTTCGGCAGGAATTGAATAATGTTCCGAATGCATCTGGTGTTCTTCAATGTTTTCAGTCTTAACCGGTCTGAATGTACCTATTCCGACGTGAAGCGTTACGAATCCGACTTCAATTCCTTTTGACTTGATTTTATCAAGTATTTCCGGAGTGAAATGAAGACCCGCTGTCGGTGCCGCGGCAGAGCCGAGCTCCTTTGAATAAACCGTCTGATATCTTTCACTGTCTTCGAGGCGTTCCTTTATGTAGTGCGGAAGCGGCATTTCACCGATTTCATCTATAACATTATAGAAATTGCCCTCGTAATCAAATCTTACAACACGGTTGCCGTTTTCCATAACGGATAGCACGGTAGCCTTCATCAGACCGTCACCGAAGATAAACTCCGAGCCTTCTCTAGCCTTTTTACCAGGACCTGCAAGAACTTCCCATTCGTGGGCATCGTGCTGATTGAGAAGAAGAAACTCAACAACAGCTCCTGTACCGACTTTTACCCCATACATACGTGCAGGAAGCACTCTTGTGTTATTGAGAATAAGGCAATCGCCCTCTTTGATATAATCAAGAATATTGAAGAAATGCTTATGCTCGATATCGCCTGTTTTCTTATCTAAAACGAGCAGACGGGACGCATCTCTCGGTTCAATCGGGTGCTGTGCGATAAGCTCTTCGGGCAAATCGTAAAAAAAGTCGCTTTTTTTCATCATAAAACCTCAAAAAATTAATGATTTCCTGAACATTGGTATTGACTTTAAATATTTATAATGGTATCATATTCACCAAATATTCGTGTTCATATTTGTATTATATTACAAAGCGGTTGAATACGCAATACATTTTTAATTTTTATTTACAGGTGATTCGTATGAAAACTTACAAAGTTGGTATTATCGGCGCAACAGGTATGGTTGGCCAGAGATTCGCTTCTCTTCTTGAGAACCACCCCTGGTTTGAGGTTGTTCTTGTTGCAGCAAGCCCGCGTTCAGCAGGCAAGACTTACAAAGAGGCTGTCGGCAGCCGTTGGTGCATGGACACTCCGATGCCCGAGAGCATGGCAAACCTCGTTGTTTATGATGCAACAGCAGACGTTGAGAAAATTGCAAAGCTTGTTGACTTCGTATTCTGCGCAGTTGATATGAAGAAGGACGAAATCAAAGCACTTGAAGAAAGATACGCTAAGGCAGAATGTCCCGTTGTTTCAAACAACAGCGCTCACAGAGGCACACCTGACGTTCCGATGGTAGTTCCCGAGCTTAACGCTGACCACATCGAAGTTATCGCAGCTCAGAAGAAGCGTCTCGGCACAAGCCGCGGCTTCATCGCTGTTAAGTCAAATTGCTCACTTCAGAGCTATGTTCCTGCTGTTTATCCGCTTGACAAGGCAGGCTACAAGGTTGATGACGTTCTTGTTTGCACATATCAGGCAATTTCAGGTGCAGGTAAGACATTTGAAACATGGCCTGAGATGATCGATAACGTTATCCCGTTTATCGGTGGTGAAGAGGAAAAGAGCGAGCAGGAGCCGCTTAAAATCTGGGGTACAGTTGAAGTTGACGGCATCGCAAACGCTGTTGAGCCTCACTTCACAGCACAGTGTATCCGTGTTCCCGTTTCAAACGGTCACCTCGGTGCAGTATTTATGAAATTTGCTGACAAGGTTCCTTCAAAGGAAGAAATTATCAGCATCTGGGAAAACTTCAAGGGTGTTCCGCAGGAGCTTTCACTCCCCAGCGCACCGAAGAAGTTCCTCAACTACTTTGTTGAAGATAATATGCCGCAGACGAAGCTTCACCGTGATCTTGAGGGCGGTATGGCTGTAAGCATCGGCAGACTCCGTGAGGATACACAGTACGACTACAAGTTCGTTTGCCTTTCACATAACACTCTCCGTGGTGCTGCGGGCGGTGCTGTTCTTCTTGCTGAGCTTCTTGCTGCTAAGGGCTACATGGACTAATACAATCACAATAACGTTTAAAGCCGTATCGAAGTTTAAACCTCGGTACGGCTTAATTTTTTATAGGAGTAGATATATTTGAAACATACTGTTTTTAAGGGTTCGGCGTGTGCAATCGTCACACCGTTTACCAAGGATGGAAAAATCGATTATCCGACGTTAAAAAAACAGGTTGAGTTTCAGATTGTAAACGGCACGGATGCACTTGTTGTCTGCGGTACAACCGGAGAAGCCTCTGTACTGTCAAATCGCGAGCATCGTCAGGTTATCCGAGCTGTTGTAAAATATGCAGAAAAACGTGTACCTGTAATTGCAGGTTCAGGCAGTAATTCAACAGAAAAGGCTGTGAAGCTTTCAAATTCAGCCGAAGCTGCAGGGGCAGATGCTTTGCTTATTGTGACTCCCTACTACAATAAATGCTCCCAGGACGGTATTATTAAGCATTACAGCTTTATAAGCGAGCGTACGTGTCTGCCGATTATTGTCTACAATGTTCCGTCGCGTACAGGCGTTGACATCAAACCCGAAACATATAAAGAACTTGCAGAAATACGCAATATTGTTGCGACAAAAGAGGCAAACTCAAACATATCAGCACTGATGAAAACGCTTTCTCTCTGCCGTAACAAGCTTGACATATACTGCGGTAACGATGACCAGGCGGCTGCATTTATGGCTATGGGTGCAAAGGGTGTGATATCCGTCCTCGCGAACATTTTGCCAAAAGAAATGCATAAGCTTGCAAAGCTGTGTTCAGAGGGTAAAATAAAAGAAAGTGTTGAATGTCATCTTGAATTGCTGAATGTTGCAAACGCAATGTTCTGCGACGTAAACCCCATTCCTGTTAAGTACGCAATGAGTGCTATGGGTCTTGACAGCGGTGTTTACAGATTGCCATTGAGCGATACGAGTGAAATTAATAAAAAACATATACGAGATGTATTAAAGGAGCATAAGCTGATAAATTGAACTATTGAAAATTCAACAAACAAATTCGGGTTTATCGGTCTGTTTGTTACCACCTCATCCGCCTCGTTCCTCGGCACCTTCCCCTCAAGGGGAAGGCTGAGAAACTACGCAAGTCCAAGGCTTCTCCTTGAGGAGAG
>JAZRNR010000009.1:0-5200 GCA_045648305.1 Acutalibacteraceae bacterium | reverse complement strand
ATTTTTACGATTTCTACACCCTTGACGAAAACACGGTGCTCTTCCTTGCCGCCGACGTTTCAGGTAAGGGAATACCTGCCGCTATGTTTATGATGACAGCAAAAACTATTATAAGAGATCTTGCCGAAAGGGGTATTTCTGTCGATGAAATTTTCACTATAGCTAACGATAAGCTTTGTGAAAACAACGAGTCAGGTATGTTTGTTACTGCCTGGATGGGAAAGGTTGACCTTCTGACAGGTAAGCTCAGCTTTGCAAATGCAGGACATAATCCACCGGTTATGGTTCACGCTGATGGTAAGTGTGAATACCTTAAGAGTCGTGCAGGCTTTGTTCTTGCTGGTATGGAGGGTATGAAATACCGTGCAAATGAATTAACGCTTAATAAGGGCGACAGGATTTTCCTTTATACCGATGGTGTAACAGAAGCTACAGACGAAAATGAAGCTCTTTACGGAGAATCAAGATTGCAATCCTATATTGAGAAAAACAGAGCTCTGAGTGCAGACGCGTTGCTTTCGGGTCTCAAAGAGGACATCGATAAGTTCGCAGGCGATGCTCCTCAGTTCGATGATATTACGATGCTTCTTTTTGATTACAAGAATAAAGAAGGTGCCGATATGACAGAAAAAATCTTCTCTGCAAGAAAAGAGACTCTGCCGGAAGTTATGGCTTTTACGGAAGAGCGTCTCGAAAGCTTTGATTGTCCGATGAAAAGCTCAATGGCAATCTGCGTTGCGGTTGAAGAAATTTTTGTCAATATTGCAAGCTATGCTTACGGTAACGGTGAAGGCAACGCTTCTCTTTCTTTCGGTTTTGATGCAACTGAAAGAATTATGACTCTTGTTATAACGGATAACGGTGTGCCGTTTAATCCTCTTGAAAGAGATGAACCGGATATTTCTCTTTCTGCGGCAGAACGGGAAATCGGAGGACTTGGTATTTTCATCACCAAGAAAACTATGGATACGGTTTCTTACGCCTACGAAAACGGCAAAAATATTCTTACCATGACCAAGAAGATATAAAGGAGATGTTCTGATGACTATAACAATTGATAAAAACAACGAAGCAACAGTTTTGAAAATTGAAGGAAGGCTTGATACTACAACCGCACCCGAGCTTGAAAATACGATAAATGGTGAGGGTGATGCACTTGAAAAATTAGTGCTTGATTTTGAAAAGGTTAACTATATTTCAAGTGCAGGTCTCAGAGTACTTCTTACTGCACAAAAGAAGATGAATACGCAAGGATCGATGGAACTTATCAATGTTTCTGAAGAAGTTATGGATATCCTTGAAATGACAGGTTTTGCAGATATTCTGGTGATCAAATGATGGATAAATTAACTTTAGCAATCGACTTTGCAGCTAAAGCACATGACGGAATGGTTAGGAAAAAGGATAAAACTCCATACATTCTTCACCCGCTTGAAGCGGCAACCATTGTCGGTACAATGACAAGCGATCAGGATGTTATTTCGGCAGCTGTGCTTCACGATGTTGTTGAGGATACAGAAATTACCATTGATGAGATTGAAGAACTTTTCGGCAGTCGTGTAAGGATGCTGGTTGGATCTGAAACAGAGGATAAGCGAGTAGATTTACCGCCTGAAGATACGTGGAAAATCCGAAAAGAAGAATCGCTTAAAGTGTTGAAAAATGCAGAAAATGTCGACGTGCTGATGCTCTGGCTTGGTGATAAGCTGGCTAATATGCGGTCTTTTTACAGGATATGGAAGGTCGAAGGCGAGAGTATGTGGCAGTCGTTCAATCAGAAAGATCCCGAACAGCAGTTCTGGTATTACAGTACTATTGCAGAACTGACTGCACCTCTTGAAAAGTTTTCTGCCTGGCAGGAATATAATGAGCTTGTAAAAATTGTTTTCGGAAAGGATAAGTAATATGGCTAACATTGAATTCAGAACAGATAAGGATATATTGTACATAAATCTTACGGGACGTATTGATGCAACAAACGCGGCTGATGTGGAATCAGGTATCAGCGAGATAAGAAATGCTAATACGGGAATGCACACCGTTCTGGATGCAGATACTCTTGAATATATTTCTAGTGCAGGTCTTCGTGTAATTCTCCGCCTGCGAAAGGAAGAGCCTCAGCTTGCGATAATCAATGTTTCTCCTGAGGTTTACGATGTTTTCGAAATGACAGGCTTTACGGAGATGATGACAGTTGAAAAAACATATCCGCGAATCAGTCTTGACGGCTGTGAATTTATTGCAAAAGGAGCTAACGGTGCGGTATATCGTTACGATGACGAAACAATCGTGAAGCAGTATTTCAATCGTGATGCACTTCCTGAAATTATGCAGGAAAGAGAAAATTCAAGAAGAGCATTCGTTCTTGGTGTTAACACAGCAATTCCGTACGGAATCGTCCGTATAGGTGACGGCTACGGCAGCCTTACCGAGCTTCTTAATGCAACATCCGTAACAAAACTTATAAGAGCAAACAAAGAAGATTTAACTCAGAGTGTTGCTTATTTTGTAGATACATTGAAAGAGATTCATTCAACTGAGGTTGAAGAAGGTGCACTCCCTGATTTCAAAAAATGGGTTCTTGAGTGGGCAGATTTTCTTTCCTCTTATCTGGATGAAGCAAATGCACAGAAAATGCGTACTCTTATTGAAGGAATCCCTGACAGCAATTATATGATTCATGGTGATTACCATTCAAACAACGTTATGGTTCAGAACGGAGAGCCGATCCTTATCGATATGGACACTCTTGCAGTCGGTCACCCTGTGCTTGAACTCGGTTCAACATTCAATGCATATGTAGGTTTCAGCGAACTCGATAAAACAGTTATTGAATCGTTCCTTGGAATTGATGTTGATACAGCGCGCGAATTCTGGAATCTTTCTCTTGCACGCTATCTCGGTACGGATGATAAAAATGCAATTGAAGCAGTTGAAAATAAAGCAAAGGTTATCGGCTATATGCGTCTTCTTCGTCGTTGTCTTCGCAGAGATGGAGACGAAGCAACAGTAAATCACTACAGAACAAAGCTGATTGAAGTTCTCAACAAGGTTGATACATTGGAGTTCTGATATGGATAAAATTTTACACATCAATGCCTGCTTTAAAGAAGGCTCACGAACTGACGAATTGGCACAGCATCTCCTCGGCAAACTGAACGGTCAGATACAGTCGGTTAATCTGTTTGATGAAAATCTTCCACCGTTGGATGATGTTTTGCTGAAAAAGAGAGATGAACTTCTTAAAAACGGCAATACAGACGATGAACTTTTCAGTATGGCAAAGCAGTTTGCTGAAGCAGATACAATCGTAATTTCAGCACCTTACTGGGATCTTTTGTTTCCTGCTGTTTTACGTATTTATTTGGAAAACGTTACAGTATGCGGAATCACTTTCAGATATTCCGAAAAAGGTATCCCCGAAGGTCTTTGCAAGGCTAAAAAGCTTTACTATGTCACTACTGCGGGCGGATTTATCGGTGAAAACAATTTTGGATTTGACTATGTCAAAGCACTTGCAATGGGATTGTTCGGTATTGAAACCGTAAAATTCTTTTCTGCAGAAGGCCTTGATATTTACGGTGCCGACATAGAGGCGATTATGCAGAAGGCTAAAGATAATATCACGCTTGACGACGAAGAAACAAAAACAATTCCGTACCCTGAAAAGTATGCTGATAATCTTCATCAGGACGGTGCATCGTCATTTGGCGGAATGACGGATCACAACAGGTCAAAGTATTACGTCGCGAATGATTTTTATAATATGAAGAGTGCCGGAACGCTTCATATACTGAACCATTTTGAAACATATCAGCAGACAACGGAATACACCTGCGGTGCCGCTTGTGCACTTATGGTGCTTAACTGGTTCGGAAAGAAAAAATACCACGAAATTGCTGTAAGTCAGCTTATCGAAAGTCATCCGTGTAAAGGTTCAACGGTTGAAAATATTGCTGACTTCTTCGACCTGATTGGTTGGGATGTTGATTCTCATAGCAACACCGACAGACGATTTGAAACCATAGAAGAGGTTGAAAGCTTTTTTGTTAACACAATCGATAGCGGAACACCGATTATGGTCGATTGGGTAGACTGGGCAGGGCATTGGCAGGTTCTTATCGGAATAGACACCTGCTCATCCGAAACACCGTACGACGATGTGCTTATTTTTGCCGACCCGTACGATGTAACTGACCATAAGCAGGACGGATATTATACTTTCCCACTCGGCAGATTTTTCGGTATGTGGCGCGAAGGAGCCTGTGCAGAAAAGGCCGAACCGTACGTTCAGCCGTTTATAATTGCAAAGCCGAATAAGACTAACGAATAAACACAAATCAGTATAATGTTGAAAAACCGGGAAACCTTCAGCGTTTCCCGGTTTTGTTTGTTTGGCAACGGATGAAAAATAAAAGCAACAGTTTTTCATACTGTTGCTTTCGAAGTTTCAGTTCGATAAATCGGAATTAGTTGTTGCAAACAAAGCGGGTGTCATACCTGAATAAACGCTCAAAGAATTGATGACACTTAATCCAGAGGTCCTGAAAAAATGATAAAACACGCTGCCACGATGCACTGATCGAGTCACCCAGATCTTTAAAAAAACGTTCAAATTTTGTAAGTCTGTTGTTCTCGTCATAACCGTTTTTATCTTTATATACACGGACGTAATCAATAAACCATTCTATAGGATAGTCGTTATTGGGTTCATCCCAACCGCTGAAATCAGAATTGATATACATAGACAGAACCATACACATTCTGTATTGGGGTGATTCTATGGTCTTTGCCACTTCTTTTCCGTCTACATAAAATGTTATCCCTTCAGGTCTCCAGTCCATAGCATAAGTGTGGAGTTCGTTTACATAATCCATCGGGTCACCATCTAATTCAACTTTGCTTGCCCATTCGTTAAGATCGGGATCATCCCATGCATGAACCTTGGGTTCAAACACTCCCGGAGATTTAAAAAAGGTTTCCAATACATCTATTTCACCATTCTGCTGAGAACCTGTTCCGTCGGTATCATCTTGTGTTCCTATAAGCCACCAGGCTGCGTATCCACCGCCTGTGGTGTCAGGCATTTTCATACGTATCTCAAAGTAGCCGTACTGTGTGGCATATCCTTCATAAGGCTCAACTTCCATCTGCTGACTGCCACCGGGATGCAGATGATTCTTTTCCCATGTCTGAATAC
>JAZRNR010000008.1:0-5222 GCA_045648305.1 Acutalibacteraceae bacterium | reverse complement strand
TGCGTACAGTCGGGTAGCTTTTCGATGCAGTCATACGCACGTATGTCAAAGAGAAAACTGCACGAATGTGCGTAATATGTTGCGTTTCAGACTTATGTGTTGTTGGTAATTAAAGTATACTGTATTTATATCGGATATATTTGCTTAAAAAGCAAAATATCACACAAATCTTTGTGCATATCCGCATCTTTTACATAAATCTTCAGATGCGATGCCGCACTTGAATCCCTCAATTAGGTTCAAAGCTCTTTCAGAATTAAGAATCGCTTCAATATCTTCGTTAAATATGTTGCCCAGATTTATAATACCGTCGCTGTCAAGGCAACAGGGGACAACCGTGCCGTCCGAAAGAATACCGAATTGATCACGAAGCCCGTAACAGGAAAATTTTTCACCCTTTATCTCTGCCTTGCTGTCGGGCCATTCGAATCGCTCACCCCACTCGAGATGAATTTTATTACGTATTCTGATTCCGCGGGTGTTTTCAGCCCATTCTCCGTGAATGTTTTCCTTCAGAAGATTGAAAACGATTTCATTTTTACCGCCGTCAAAGCCGTTGTTCCAAAGACGGAAAACAATTATAATCCCTTTGTCTGCGGCACATTTTGCAAAGTCTGCAAGTTCGCATATATGTCGTGTATAATTCTCGTCAGCCAACCCCTCAAAACTGTGAAGTGAGATGTTTATTTTATGGATGCCTGAAGAAAGAAGCTCCTCTTTACGCTTGCTGATAAGAGTGCCGTTTGTTGTTATGATTGATTTGTAACCACGCCCGCTTGCCAGCTTTAAAAAATCGGGAAGCAGGGGATGGGTAAGCGGTTCACCCATAAGATGATAGTAAATATATTCGGTCTGTCCCGTCAGCTTATCAAGGATAAGACGGAATTCATCTTTGCTCATTCTTTTGGGAGCTCTGCTGTGTCCGTGACAGAAAGAGCAGTTCATATTGCAAATATTAGTAATTTCAATGTAAACTTTGTTGTACATAGTATCTACCTTGAATTTTTTATTTATGATTGTAAACGGATTGTAGCATATTAATTTTTGAATGTCAAAATCAGATGCCTGAAAAATTTTCTGTCTTTTATTTACTTTTGTATATTCCGTTTTTATTGACACCGAAAAAACGTGGCAGTATAATTTCTGTGTATTCTTTTTCTACGGAGTTGTAAGAATGAAGCGAATTTTATATTATCTCAAGCCCTTCCGTCTTCGGATGCTTGTCGGCTTTGCAATCAAGGTCACGGGCACAATGGCGGAGCTTGTTTTGCCGTACATTTTAACATATATTCTTGAGGATGTAATTACCGAAATGAACGTCGGTAAGGTTTTTGCATACGGTGGGGTTATGGTGTTTTTCGCTGTTGTAGCCTGCCTTGGCAATATCATCGCAAACCGTATGGCTGCAAGGGTTACAACCAATTTTTCAAAGGAGATGCGAAAGGAGCTTTTTGAAAAAACTCTCTATCTTTCATCTGCCGATACGGATGCATTTACAATCCCGTCGCTTGAATCACGAATCACGACGGATACGTATAACGTGCATAATTTTATCGGAATGATGCAGAGAATGGGTGTCAGAGCACCTATTCTTCTTCTCGGCGGAATTTCCCTGACTCTTATTATGGACAGTGCACTGGCTCTTGTTATGATTGCAACTTTGCCTATAATCTTTGTAACTGTTTACGGAATTTCACGAAAAGGTGTACCGCTTTATACCAGAGTGCAGAAGTCGGTTGACAGCATGGTACGCGTTGCACGTGAGGACACCCAGGGTATCAGGGTTATTAAAGCTCTCTCTAAAAATGAACACGAAAACCGCAGATATGACAAGGTGAATGCAGAGCTTTCAAAGCAGGAAAGACATGCAGGTACAATTATGGGCATAGTTAATCCGTCAATGACGCTTCTTATGAATCTCGGAATTGCCGCTGTTGTAGCTGTTGCGGCTCTGAGAGTTGCTAAGGGTTTGTCTTCACCTGCAACAGTTATTGCTTTTATGCAGTATTTCACGCTCATTTCAATGGCAATGATGTCGCTTTCAAGAATGTTTGTTATGTATACAAAATGTGCGGCTTCTGCCAACCGAATTGCAGAGGTGCTTAACGCACCCGACAAGTTCGACGTAGTCGAGGATAACCGTGAAAACGGTGATGTGCACATCGAATTTGATAATGTTTCATTCTCCTATTTAGGTAAGAAGAACAACATTCAGAACATTTCTCTCTCACTCAGAAAAGGTGAACGGCTCGGCATTATCGGTGCAACGGGAAGCGGCAAGTCTACTTTCATAAAGCTCTTACTTCGTTTCTATGAGCCTGATTCGGGCGAAATACGTATTAACGGAAAGAACATCAAATCATACACCCGTGAACAACTTACCGCTATGTTCGGTGTTGCATTGCAGAACGATTTTATCTATGCCGACACAATCGAGGAAAACATCCGCTTCGGCAGAGATATATCAAAGGATGCAATAATAAAAGCTGCAAAAACCGCACAGGCACACGATTTTATCATGGCTACAGAGGACGGCTATTCACACAAGCTTTCCTCAAAAGGCACAAACCTCTCGGGAGGACAACGACAGCGAGTGCTTATTGCACGTGCAATTGCATCAGCTCCCGAAATCCTTATTCTTGACGATTCATCCTCGGCACTTGACTACAAGACCGATGCAAATCTTCGTAAAGCTCTTGACGAGAATATGTCGGATTCAACGGTTATTACCGTCGCACAGCGAGTCAGCTCTGTCAAAAACTGTGACCATATCATCGTGATTGAAGACGGTCAGGTTATCGGTCAGGGTAAACACGGGTATCTGCTTGAAAGCTGTGCCGAATACCGCGAAATCAGCGAATCCCAGATGGGAGGTGCTTTTGTTGAGTAAGACAAACGAAAACAACCCACCTCACAAAAGAGATAACAAGGGTATAATGCTCAGACTCGGAAAATATGTTATCAGCCAATGGCATCTGTTTATTCCTGCGGTTATTTTTACCCTGCTTTCAAATCAGCTTTCGCTCCTTGGTCCACGTTATTCGGGTGCAGCGATTGATGCAATCGAATCCGTATCGGGTGTGGACTACCCCGTCGTGTGGGAAAATGTTATCAAAATGATAATTTGCTATGCGGCATCCGCGGTGCTTGCTTATATCCTTGCGGTTGTTATGATTCACCTGAGCCAGAAAATCACTTATAAAATGAGAAAAGAGCTTTTTGAAAAGCTCAATACTCTGCCTGTCGGTTATTTTGACGCTCACTCAACGGGTGATATAATAAGCCACCTGTCATACGATATTGATACGATTAACGGCACTCTTTCGCACGACTTGGTGCAGGTTATGACGAGTGTTTATACGGTTGTCGGTTCGCTTGTTTTTATGTGGCAGATTTCGAAGGTGATGCTTCTGATTTTTGTTTTTACCGTTCCGGTTTCAATTCTGTTCACCCGCTACCGTTCAAAGAAGGTAAGGCCGTTGTTCCGTGCAAGGTCGAAGAAATACGGCGAGCTTAACGGCTATGCTGAAGAAATGCTCTCGGGTGCGAGAACAATCGAAGCCTACGGCAGACAGGATGTTATATCAGACCGTTTCAACGAACGTAACGAGGACGCGATGAATGCATATTATAACGCAGAATATAGTGCGGCACTTCTTTTCCCGACAATCAACCTTATCAATAATATTTCAATAGCCTTGGTGGCAATCTTCGGCGGTATACTCTATATGTATTCTCAAAGCGGAACAGTTGCGGCAGGAACGCTGTTCTTCATCTCGCTTGGCGGTGTTGCACAGTTCGTTCAGTATTCGCGTAAGTTTGCAGGGCCTATCAATGAGTTTTCAAATATCCTTCACGAGTTTCAGTCGGCATTTTCAGCTGCTGAACGTGTTTTCAGAATTTTGGACGAAGAACCCGAACCTCTTGATTTGCCCGATGCAAAGGAGTTGAAGGAAGTTGAAGGTTATGCCGAACTTGACGATATAACTTTCGGCTATACTCCCGAAAAAACAATTCTTAAAAATGTTTCGGTAACGGCATCAAGGGGTCAGACCGTTGCAATAGTCGGTCCGACGGGAGCAGGCAAGACGACGATTATCAACCTGCTTATGCGATTTTACGACCCGCAGTCGGGAGAAATACGAATTGATTCCAACCCTGCACTTAAAATAAAACGTTCAGATTTACGCCTTGCATTCACAATGGTTCTGCAGGATACCTGGCTTTTCTACGGCACGGTTTATGACAATATCGTTTACGGAAAAGAAAACGCAACAATGGAGCAGGTCAAAGCGGCGGCGAAGGCGGCGAAGATTGATTCTTACATCGAAAGTCTGCCTGACGGTTATAACACGATTCTGTCCGATGACGGTGTAAACATATCAAAAGGACAGCGACAGCTTATAACGATTGCGCGTGCATTTCTTTCGGATGCACCGATGCTTATTCTTGACGAAGCAACATCAAATGTTGACTCAAGAACCGAAATTCAGATTCAGAGTGCGATGGATGACCTTATGAAGGGTCGTACCTGCTTTGTAATTGCACATCGTCTTTCAACAATACAGAATGCAGATACGATTCTTGTTGTCCGTGACGGAGAAATTACCGAGCAGGGTACTCACGATGAGCTTATAAAGCTCGGCGGCTTTTACAGCACGCTTTATAACTCACAGTTTTCATAATATTTTTCACAAAACAAAACCACCTGAAAGTTTAAAACTTTCGGGTGGTTTGTTACTAAAGATATTTAAAATATATCACAGCTTTGTTCCTGATATTACATACATATCGTTATCGGAAATGCAGGTGTCTATATTGAAATACGGTTTCATAAATTCTTTTAATTCACTTATCTCGGGGAGAATGGTCGAAACCGATTCCGCTCTGCCTGAGTGGTGACGGGTCAGGTCCTCTCTGCTCATACCGTGAGCAATTGTGATGCGCCCGCTGTCGTTGAGATGTGCCGACAGATTTTCAAAAAGAAGAGTGCGGTTTGAAAAATGCGGAAATGCGTTGTAGATAACAATACAGTCAAAGCTTTCTGAAAATTTATATGTTTCTGCATCTTCACAAATATGACTGATGTTTCCGTAACCCAAAAACTTGTTTTTAGCAATTTCTATCATATTGTGTGAAATATCAATACCCACATATTTACGGACATTTCTGCTTATGTAATCGGGGACAAGCACGCCTGTACCGCAAGCAACGTCAAGTAC
>JAZRNR010000007.1:0-15932 GCA_045648305.1 Acutalibacteraceae bacterium | reverse complement strand
TTTTATATTGCTTGAATAGAGTGCGTTGATATGTTCTGTATGTCAATTGCTTACATGCATTAAAATTATAATAACCCCAACAAAAAAACAAATTAGATTGGTTGCTACTAAGAAATTCAAATATTAGCTTATTGGCAATGTCACAAGGTGAGTTTCCTGTGCGATGTATTTCTGCTAATTTGTTATCAATTATTGCTTTTGTTGACGGTGAAAGATAAGGGCAGTTGCAAAAGACAATAACATACCAAAATTCTTTTTGTAGCAAAGGTTCATAGGAAATCATTTGGGATAAGTTGTTTTTAATAACATTTTCAACTCTTGATAAAATGATATCGTTGTAACCTTTATGGTACTGACTATAAATAAGATAATTCGCCCATAAAATTGGATTGTTCTCATTTTCAATGTTTTGTAATATTTTTTCTTCACTAAGTTGTAACAATGAAATTTTATACTCATAGAAAAAAACAAACCAATTACAAATATCATTTAAATTTGCTTTTTCAAAAATAAAAGTATATCTTCTTATCAAGTTCAGGAGTTTTTTATGGTTTTTTTCCTCTGTTTTAAAATTTAATTCATCATCAAAATATACAAGCATTGATATGATTTTTTGCGTGTGTTCAAAGCAAGGGCAAAAAGAATACGCATAAAATGCAAATTCAAGAAAAACGAAAGCTTTACTTGTTTTATCGTTGTTAAAAAGTTTATATCCATCTTTTTTATTACTAATATTGTTGAGTAATGTACTTAAAACAAAAGAAACAATAAAACGCCTTTCCTTGGGGAATTCTGACATTAAAGTTGAAAATTCATTTTTTAGCCTATCCAAAGAAATATAACCATCTTTTACTAAATAATCATGACCCGGTATATCTTTTAACTCATACAATTCGCGCTTTTTGAAAAATAATTCAGAAATCTTATCAGCAAAAAGGCGTGTTTTTTCTATCCATGTATTTAATACTACAGGTGTTTCTGTCTGGAATTTTTTTAAATCATTTAAACGAAGCAAATATTTCTGTGCTGTTGTTTCAATGGTCTTTATTATTATATCAATAGCTTCAGGTGTGTTTGCAAACATATAAACATCATCAACATACCTGAAGATACGATAATCTTTATGGTTAAAAAGGTTATGGGTTTGAAGATTTTCCAATACCTCTTTATCAATTTGTTGAAGCAGGATTTCAGCAATCATTCGAGAAAACTCAGGTCCGACGATGACACCATTAGATGATTTACCGTTGATATTCTGTAACACTCGATCAATAACGATAAATAAATTGCTGTTTTTGGCTTTCTTTGAATCCACAGTATTTCTTTCAATAATCCATTTATAAGAATGAGTATATATACTATCAAAACAAGATTTGTAATCCACTTTAGCAAAATATTTGTATTTAAAATTGCATTGTTGCCATAGTCTTGAATTTGTAAAGGAAGAAACAGAGTTAAATTTATGTATTTTAAAGTATGCTCCTGTTTGTTGGAGAATTCCTTTATCTATTTTTTTTGATGTTTTTACAAAATATTCAGTCAATCTATTGCTTTTCCTTTTATAAAACAAATCATTGTTCTTTCTGTGATACCTTAAAGAGAAATGATTATTATTATCTAAATAGCTTAATATCTCTTTTTGGTAACATTCTATAAAAGCATATATATTTATTGCTGAAATTGGTTGAACTAGATTAATTTCTCTTGTACTATCTATTCCTTTTAAAATATTATACTTTAATGGTGTAGATGCCCACCACTCTGCTTCAAATGGAATTTTTTTGGAAATTGCTTTCGTTTCATTTAATATTTTTATTATTTCAGTTAGCTCTTTTTTATGGTTTAACAGAAATTCATAAAACTTGCTATAAGAAAATAATTCGGATACCTCAACAGGCATAATATCCGTTAACAGATAATCTATTTTATTTCTTTCAATGTTGTTTGTTTTCCCCATTGATTTCCCTTCTTTTTTATTGTATAATTCTGTTGTTAGAGAAGTACTGCTCTAACAGCAAACCTCGGTTTGCACACATCAGCGGCATAATCATTTTAAAGGAATCCTTTTAAGGTGACCTAATGATTATGTAAAGAGTCTATATATATTTTTAGATTCGGTTAAAGGGTATCGAGTTCGCTCGGTGCCCTTTGATTTTTAATGTCCCACTTTAACTTTTATTAGGTAATCTCGCACAAGACTGTCATAACTTTTTGATGAATCAACAGTTATTCCTATTTGGGTACACATTTTTGTTAATGTTTCATAACTAATACCAATCGGTTCAACAAAAAGCAAAGTTTTATAATTCTTCATATTATTATACAGATTAAAAATTGATTCACTTTTGGCATTGGTTAAAAAATATGGAATAGATACACCCTGACTAACAAACGCTTTAATAATAACATTTTCCAAAAAATCTTTTGTATCATCTGTGAGCAAATTTATTCTATATCGTAATTCTTGATAGTTTGATATAAATCCCTTATTTTTCCAAATTAATGTTTTATATTTATTGATTTGGTAAACAGTTCTATGGGAAAAAGCTTTAATCTGATGCCTTAACAACTCAATATTATTGTGTGTTTTATAATCAGTAACTATATCGTTGATTCTTTTTGTGTATTTGTCGATTTTCTTTTGTGTTATTCCATATTTAAATGATGTAGAAATTCGACCATCACTCTTCTTAGTTGGAGTAAGTTCAAAATTATACCCTAAAAAATCGAACTTATCAGAGGTGTTTCTTGTGGCTAAATCATAAACAGATATATATTTTGTTTTTGTATTGTTGAGTTTAGTTTTACAAATATGTACATTTTTTATATTTGCATCTAAAAAGATTTCCCTGATTGTTTCGTTAATTGAATCAAGACAAAATGTTTCACTTACTCTTTTGTTAAAAACCAGTATACCATCATCAATATATCTTCGATAAAATATCAATCCTGAATCTTTGAATTTTAACTTCAAAAGTTGGTCAAAATGTTTAGCAATAATTTCGCATATTATGTTAGATGTATTTAACCCGGCATATGCATATTTTGTGCTTTTTACAAATTTTTCAAGCAACTCAGATTGATAGCGTTCCATTGAGCTGTTAATAATGTATTTCTTAAAGACATATTCACTTGAAACTGAATTGAAAAAGTCTTCGAAATCGAATCTAACTATCACAAAGTCATTCATATTATGCAATGCATTAACAATATCAAACAAAGAGTGCATATATTCATTGCGGTTTGGATATTTAATATGAAATTTGCGGTCTAACAATCTTTTAAGATAAATACAAAGTATTTCTTCTGAAGAAAACGGTTGAAACATTTTAGTGTGTCTGATTTTTCCCATTTGGTTTATTGAAATATCGGAAAAACTAGAAAAATTAAAATTTCCTGTATCATAATCATTTGATACTTTATCTATTACAGAATTAATAGCAGCTTCGCTTTTTCGTTCAGGATTTAATAGTAGCGCATTTTGATATTCAATAATTTTTTTAATCTCATTTTTAATTTCCATAATTAAACATCCTTAAAACTCAAATCTTTTTCCGTCTTTGTAAATAATTCCGTTTGTAACAGTGATTTTTAATATTATAGTATTTATGTCATTCTCATTGGTATGACCGTTATCATACCACAAAGCAAAGGCATCTCTTAATTTATCAGCTAAGTCCTTGTTTTCTTCATTTCGAATATATCCTAAACATTCAGCCTTGCCGTGCCCTGAAAACCATTCGCCACAGATTGCAACAATAGGATTGGTGTTGATATGCTTCATTTTATTAGTTAAATTGTGAGTTATGGTATAAAAAGCTCCGTCAAGATAAATTGCATCAACTGTTCTTACCCACGGAACACCACAGTTGTCAACAGTTGCAATTGATATAAGAGAATCCCTACTGAAACGCTCTTTCAATATGTTATCAAAATCTTTGTTCATATTATCCAACCTTTTCTACTTTCCATGAATCTCCTATAAAGTCTTTTGAAGAAGGAATATTCAAGATTGCACGAAAATAGTGTTTGTTGTATTTTTCATCCTCGCATGAAAACTCTAAAACAAAATCAATGTTTTTGAAATATTCGAACTCACCATTAGATATACGTTTGGTTAAATTAAGCATTTTTAAATCTAATATTGTTTCAGTATATGGCAGGAGTGTTTTATTTTTGATTTTAGCATCCGTAACCTTTCTTACAACATCATCTTGATTGTCTTTTACATAGGCAGAAATAAAGCAAAAATTAGAAACAGCTATGCCTGAAACATTTTCAATCTTTAATCTTGGATTTAAATAATTACCAGAATAACCTGCGATTGCAATATTAAACTTGGGGATAATTGAATTTTTATCTGCTTCATACTTTTCTTCAGCAATTTCCATGCTTCGTTTTTGTAACTCAAGCTGCAATTGATTAATTTCATCAGTTTTGTCTTGAGCTTTTCTGTTTTGAACAAGAGTCAATATACCTAAAATGAGAGTGCCAGAAAAAGTTAATACACTTGCATAATATGTAAGAAAATCTGAAACATCAAGTGGTACCGAAAAAAACTTAGTTGGAGCTCCTAGTGAATAAATATAATTAATTATATACGGTAAAAAAACAAGGGAAAGAACTATTAGGAGCACTAATACAATATAATAACTACTCTTTTTGATTTTCATACTGTCACCTTCTTTTATAATGATTGTCAATGATATAATATTTTATTTTATTTTAAAATTATATCATATTTCTGTTTTTATTTCAATTCATAGCCTAAATTGACATAATATAAAACGGAATCGTCAATTAATATAAAAAACTTAAACCGAGCAATGCTTAATGATGTATGAAACAACAAACTTGTATTCATTCTGACCACTTGGTCGTCGACATATACCTCTCCGCCGTCGGTTTTGCCGACGGTTCGCCGACGTAAAGGTTATAGGGTGAACCGTCACTTTCTCAATTTGATTAATTTTTCGAGAACCCACAAACCCATACAAAATAAAGAAAAAAGCCAGGGAACACCTAGTGTTTCCTGACTTTGTTTTTATGGTCGGAGTGGCGGGATTTGAACCCACGGCCTCTTGGTCCCGAACCAAGCACGCTACCATCTGCGCTACACCCCGTTGATTGCTCAATGATTATATACCATATCTCTGATAAAATCAAGTCTTTTTTGAGAAAAATTTCAATTAAATTATCAAATTTTACAAAAAGCATACAATAATCTTGTTTATTTGGTAGACCGGGATTCACTTGCACTTTTTAGTGTTTTACTTTATAATATAATAGTTAAAGTATAATAGTGATATTATATCTTACTGTATATAAATGTACTCACAAGGAGGAATGATTATGAAACGAAAGATTCTGTCGGTTTTAGTTTCATTGATTTTAATAATAGGTGCGGTTTATCCTGCTTTGACGGTTGCGAGTGCGGCATGGACCGGTTCTATGACCACACCCTCGATTTCGGGCGGTGTTTATCAGATTGCAACGGCTGAACATCTTGCGTGGTTTGCCAATGCGGTCAATAACGGAACAACTGCGATAAAGGCAGTCCTCACGGCTGATATCGAACTTAATTCTCCCGGTTCAAAGGAAAATGAATGGACACCTATCGGAACAACGGAACATCCGTTTGAAGGAACATTCGACGGTGCGGGTCATACAATCAGCGGTGTTTATGTTAATACAACAGGAAGTAATGTCGGACTTTTCGGAAAGATAAGAAATACAGCAGACGAAGGTAAGACGGAAAGTGTTGCACCTGAGTTTATAGTATCAAAGAAGACTATTCTTGTTAGAAATCTCCGTGTTACTGATTCTGATATTACCGGACATCAGAATGTCGGCGGTATTGTCGGCAACAGCGACGGTGCAGGTATAAAGGATTGTTATTTTGAAGGAAATGTTAAGGGTACATATAACAGCGTCGGCGCGATTGTCGGCCTTGCAAATACTGAAACTGTAGTCAATCAGTGTCAGACAACGGGTACGGTAACAGGTGAACAGCGTACAGGCGGTGTTGTCGGTTATGCAAACGGTAACTCTGTTGTTTCAAAGTGTTACAGTAATGCAAGCGTTACGGGCACAAGAAACGTCGGCGGTATTGTTGGTACAGTTTCGGGTGCAAACCTTGTTGGTTGCTTCTTCAGAGGAGAGGTTACGGCAGATAACAGAGTTGGTGGTATTGCAGGTTATTCAACGATGAGTGTTGTACGCGGAGCATATGCAATCGGTGGTGTCAACAGTGCAGGCGCAGATAAAGGCGGTGCAGTAGGTATCATTTTCGGCGGTGAATACGCAAGTATTTTCTACTGCTACGAGATGTCAAAATGTGACGGTCCTGTCGGTATCGGACGAACAATGGACGAGCTTTACACAGCTGATTTTGTTAAAGAGCTCAATAAGGCGATGCCGTATTTCTGCTTTGACTATACTGAAATAAACGACGGCTTCCCTGTACTTATGTGGATGCTTCAGTCAGATGTGTGGTCTGGTGAGCTTGAGGTTCCGAAGAAAAACGATTCGGGATATTATCTTATTTACAAGCCTTCGGAGCTTGCGTGGTTTGCGGGTCTTGTAAACGGTACTATTCCGGGCGTTAACGCTAACCCTTCGGCAAATGCGGAGGTTATGGATAACCTTCTTTTCAACATAAATGTTTATGACGATTCAATGGCCATTACTGAATGGACACCCATCGGCACCTCAAGTAAACCGTATACAGGCTCCTTCAAGGGTGGCGGATTTAACATCGCAGGTATATATACATCCGTTAACGCAACAGAAGACGGTAAAAATATCGGTTTCTTCGGCTATGTCGGATCAGGTGCACAGATTGATAACGTTCTTATTATGGACGGTCTTATCTGCGGTGTTGAAAATGTCGGCGGTATTGCGGGTTACGTAATGGGTGCACAGGTTTCAAACTGCGTATCAAACAGCGAAGTTCGCGGTGACAAGGCTGTCGGCGGTGTTGCAGGTAATATACTTGCAGGTGCAAAAATTATCGGTTGCGGTATGATCGGCTCAATCAATGCAACCAATACAACAGGCGACCAGTCCTTCGTTCAGAATATAGGCGGTGTTGTAGGATACAATAACCGTTCAGAGGTTAAGAAAAGCTTCTCTTATTCGGATATCAATGCGGCAGTTGCGAGATATGTCGGCGGCGTTGTAGGTAATAACGTAGGCGGTACAATTCAGAATTGCTACAGCACATCTACAATTACAGGTAACACAAACTGTGGCGGTATTGTAGGTTACTACAATCAGGGTTCAGCTTCAAAATGCTACACAGCCGGTAAGGTTACAGCATCTTCTCTTTCAGGTATTGCTTTCGGACAGATAACAGGCACAGGTATTTCAGAGTGTTTCTATGATTCAGCATACCTGACAATTTCGAATACAATTTCGGGTGCTACAGCAAAGACAACAGAAGAAATGTCAGGCACACGTGCTATCAATGCACTTGGTCTTTATACAAGCGAGTGGCGTTTTCTCAATGATGACGAATATTTCTATTATTATCCGCAGATCAATACGATGGCATATTCGGCATCAAGAACAATCAAGGAAACTTCAAAAGAAAGTGTAAGACGTGTTCAGCCACAGTATGTTGCAAGAGTTGAAATCGACGGCAGAACAGATACATATTATCAGACTCTTGATGCGGCTCTTGAATATGCTTCAACAACAGCTTCAGTTGTTCTTCCGACGGTTTACCTTGTGCGTGATTTCGAGCTTTCGGAAACTCTTGAGGTTTCGTCAACAATCGGTATTTTTGGTGAGAACGGTGCAACCCTTAAAAGGGCAGAAGGCTTTAACGGAACAATGATCAATGTAACGGGTAAGCTTACAATCGGTTCTGCTGTTTATGGCTTTGACGATTCTCCTGCATTCTATGTTGACGGTAATCTTGTTGAAGGTGTGGCTTCTGCAATTACTGTGCAGAAGTATGGTGTACTTACAATTGAAGACGGTGTTCAGTTCCGTAATTTCAGAACAGTTCCTCTTTCAACGACAGCTGTGCGAGGCGCTGTTATCAATGTTAAGACAGGATCACTCGTTGTTAATGGAGGCTCATTCTATCAGAATGTTTCAAAGTCAACGGGCGGTGTTGTTTATAACGACAGCGGTACTGTAACCATTACTGACGGTACTTTTAAAGCAAATGAGGCAACTCAGGGTGCAGCTGTTTACAATAATGACGGCACTCTCACAATTACGGGCGGTAATTTCAACGGAAATATTGCAAGCGGTAAGGGTGGTGCATGTGCGACATACGGTCTTTACGGTGAAACGACTATTGCAAACTCTGCAAGCTTTGTCGGAAATCAGGCTACTGATGGCGGTGCTTTGAGTGCTGATTATTACGGTAAAATAAACATTGACGGCGGTTCATTTACCGGTAATGTGGGTTATGATGTAGGTGGTGCTGTTTTTGTCAATGAAAATTCAACCCTCAATCTCACAGGCGGATATATCGCTCAGAATGTTTCAAACAAGTCAAAGGGTAACGCTGTTTACAATAAAGGCTTATTAACCATGAAGGGTATGGCTCAGATTGATTCATCAAACGATGTTTACCTTGAGACAGATAAATATATTACAGTAACAGACAGACTTGAGTGTGCGGGTTATGCAGCAGTCATCACACCTCAGGCATATGCAGAAACACGTCAGGTGCTCGATGGTGAGGCTATGGGTACGGGTTATGCAAAGTTTGGTGTTACAAATACAAACTGGTATATCCTTGCAAACGGCAAGCTTACAAGCCTTGCGACAAAGACTGTTGCAATCGTAAGTAAAGAGAATGCATACTCGGTTCAGTTTACAACTCTTATAGACGCTGTTGAATCTATCAAGGCGGGTGAAGTCGGAATCGTTACGGTCGTTGCAGACAACAGCGTAACAAAGCCGATTACTGTCAAAGGTGATGTAACAATTACCTGTGACGAGGAAACCTTTGTTTCTATGCGAGGCGGTGCATTCAACGGAGTTATGTTTACTGTTGAAAACGGAGCAGTTCTTCGCCTTGGCGACGAAGTCGTGAATCCTGAACAGCAGGCTCAGAAGGATTATGCTACAGGCACACGTACTGAGGGACAGATGATTCTTGACGGTGGATTAGGTCATACAGGCGTTGTCGGTGCAGCAGCAATCGATGTTAAATCGGGTGGCGAGCTTCATCTTTATGACGATGCAATAATTCAGAACTTTAAAAATACAACATCAAGTGTGGTTACCGTTTCAGGTAAAATGTATATGTACGGTGGTACAATCTGCGATAATATTTCAACCTATGGCGGTGCTGTTTATGTTAAAACAGGCGGCGAGCTTCACACAATGGGCGGCGTCATTTACGGAAATACAGCAACAAACGGCGTGGAAGCAGTTTACTCAGAAGGCAAGGTTATCAGAACGGTCTGCTCATATGATTACTACTATATTGAGCACGTTTACGATGCTGAAGGAAATTACGTTGAAACAAAAGATCCTGTTTACTTTTCAACAGCAAGCACAGATATCTTCATCAAGCCGGGCGAAACAGTTTACCTTGCGAATAATCTCATTTACTCAGCGACTTCAAGCAAGGAAACAAACATCACAAACACAACGGGTGTTCCGACGCAGGACACAATGAAAATGAGTACGATCACCATTGATATGCCGAAGTACACTCTGGGCTCAATCGTGCTTACGGGTGAAAATGTTACGGATGTTTCAGCTGCATTTGAGACAAAGCAGTACGGTTATTATATACTTGCAAACGGTACACTCGGAATTAATAAGCTTATTCCGAAGGAAACATCAGGACTTGAGCTTAACAAGGACAAGGCTTTGATTTCGGGTCTTGACCTCACGAAGATAACAGTCGGAAACTACTTGCAGAAGTTTGAAAACAGCTCAACACTTATCAAGTTCTACAGCCCGAAGAGTAGTCGCGTGGCACTCAAAAACACAGACCTGCTTACAACTGGTTGCTACATCCAGCTTCGTGACAGCAACGATACAAGTAAGGTTATTGATACTGTGACTATCGTTGTTTACGGTGATACAAACTGTGACTATACGATTGACGGTCAGGACTCGGTTCTCATCGGTGCAATTGCAGAAGGTTTGCTTACAACTGAAAATACGTCAGCGGCGGTTCTTGAAGCTGCAGACATTAACTTTGACGGTACGGTAAACTTAATTGATGCAGAGCATACGGATATGAGCGGACTGTTTCTTCAGACAATCGGTCAGAATAAAGCATAATTAAATAAATCCGCCCACTCGGGCGGATTTAATCTTGATAACGGGAGGCGAAACAATGGGAGTTTGTTATATTGTGGCAGCAGGTGATATGTTCGATGAATTTCCGATTCTTCAGCCTGACGATTTGCTCATAGCTGCAGATGCAGGATATTTACATTTGCAAAAGCTCAATATGGAGTCACATATTCTTCTTGGTGATTTCGATTCAATGTCAGCTCCCGAAAATAAGGACATTATTGTTCATCCCGTTATGAAGGATGATACAGATACAATGCTTGCGGTTAAGCTCGGCATTGAAAAGGGCTATACTGAATTTGTGATTTACGGTGCGCTCGGCGGTGAGCGGACAGACCATACTGTTGCTAACATCCAAGCTCTTGCTTTTATAGCGGAAAAAGGCGGTAAGGGAACACTTGTCGGAAACGGTGAGTTTTTTATATTAATTAAAAATACTGCAATTGAAATTTTTAAGGGTGACAATCCGACTTTCTCTGTTTTTGCTTACGGAGGAGAAGCTGAGGGTGTAACAATTAAAGGTTCGCTGTTCGACGTTGAAAAGGCTTCGCTTTCTCCCTTCTTTCCTCTTGGCGTGAGCAATAAGATTAAGGAAGAAAAAGTCCGGATCAGCGTTGAAAACGGATATCTTTTAATTGTTTATAACCGATAAAATAACCTGCTGACGAAAGAGTGGGGTTGTTAAAGACAGAAATAAATAGTCATACAGTTGTGAGGCACTTTTTGCTAAGGTGCCTCGCAATTTTTTTATAAAACACAGACACTTTAAGTTTGAAAGTGTCATAGTGGGTTATATACTTTGAGGTAACTATGTAGTAAAAACAATTTCTTTTCGGTATGTATGAGTGATATTGCAAATTAAAATTTGCAGTGATATTTTTGATAAATCAAAAGTGATATTGAAGCCTTACGACTTCAGTGATATTTTATTCGCTAAAACTGTCCGAAGGACAATAACACTGTGCGAAGCACAATAAAACTGCGAAGCAATATCACTCGCCGTATGGCGAATAAAACTGCCGAGTGTCCTTACGAACACTCGGCTAAATCAGCAGGTTTAATTTTTATTTCTTAAGCTTTGTTTCAAAACAGAGCCAACCGCAGCTTTCATGTCTGCCGATGACCTCAAAACCGTACTTTTCAAAAGCATCAAGAACATCCTGTTCTCTTGTATCAATGATTCCTGATGTGATGTAAACACCGTCATCTTTAAGGAACTGACCTACGTTTTCTGTAAACATAACGATGATGTCGGCAACGATATTTGCGACAACAACGTCGTATTTGCCCGTAACCTTATCGGTAAGATTGCCCTCAAAAACAGTGAATTTCGGCTCTTCGAAACCGTTGATTGTACCGTTTTCTTTTGCCGTTTTAACTGCGAGAGCGTCAATGTCAACTCCCGTTGCACTCTTTGCACCGAGAAGAAGACCTGCGATTCCGAGAATACCGCTTCCGCATCCGATATCAAGAAGCTCAACGTCAGGGTTGATGTGCTTTTCAAGAGTTTCAAGGCAGAGTCTTGTTGTGTCGTGTCCGCCGTTACCGAAAGCAAGACCGGGCTCAATGTCAAGAACGATTCGTCCGTCTGCATCGTATTCATCCTCCCAGACAGGACGGATAAGAAGCTTATCACCGACGGGAAGAGGCTTGAAATAAGCCTTCCAGTTGTTTTCCCAATCCTGGTTTCTGCAGATGCTAAGGTCGATTTCGTGCTCAATACCTTCTGCGTTATATCTTTCAGAAAGGAAAGCTACAGCCTCTGCAGGACTTTCTTCGGGAGAAATATAAATATGCACAACAGCTTTGTTTCTGTCCTTCTGAAGAAGGTCTTCGTCGATGAGGTCGATGTGGGCAATTTCCCACGCAGCCTCTTCAAGGTCGCTGTAATCTTCAATGTAGATGCCGTAGGGGACAACCATCTGTGCAATGTTGCCCGCCTTATCAACGTCTTTTGTGTTAACGTTTATTTTAACTTCTGTCCATTCCATAATATACCTCTTATAATAAATCAGCCTTAGGCTTTATTTCCTTTAAACCGTGGTTGTAAAGCTTTCTGTTGTCAAGTGCCCACTGACGGGGAGTGAAGTCGCCCGGTTCAACCTCGGACACAGCCTGTGAAATTTCATATATACGTGCATCAAGCAAGTCGAGCTGAGAAAGAATCTCGGCCTCAAGGAACATCGGACGTACAGCCGCACCGAATTCAGGCTCACCGTGATGAGAAAGTATCATATGCTCAATAAGCATAAGCAGCTCTCTGTCAATTCCGAGCTCTTCACCGACTTTTTCAATGTTCATTGCACCCTTAACAAGGTGACCGATGAGTGAACCTTCAACTGTGTATCCTGAAACAACACCTGTTTCACTTACGTCAAATTCATGGATTTTAGCAACATCGTGAAGGATAACACCTGCATAAAGCAGTTCTCTTTCAAGGCTCGGGTAAATATCGCACACAGCCTTTGCAAGCATGAGAATTGAAAGAGTGTGGTAAAGCAGACCTCCGCGGATTGCGTGATGAAGCTTGAAAGCTGCGGGCCAGTAAAGAAGATTTTCTTTGTTACGCTCAAGTACAGTAAGAATGAGAGTCTTAAGCTGAGTGTTTTCAAAAGAGTTTACTGTGTTGATTATGTAGTCGTACATATCTTTACCGCTGTAATCAGCACTCGGAACAAAATCCTCCATGTTAACTCCGTCACTTTCAATCGCAGGGCGAACACGGTCAATACGAAGCTGAAGTGCATCGTTGAACATTGAAACAGTACCTCTTATTTTGATAAGCGAATTGAGCTTGATGCCGCCGTGAACATCTTCCTTGTAATCCCAGAGCTTTGCACCGATTTCACCTGAGCTGTCTGTAAGAATCAGGTCAAGGAAGGGTACACCCTTGGCAGTTTTTTTTACTTCAAGGCTTTTAACAAGGCAGAAGCCCTCAACACCGCCGTTTGAGTTGATTTCAGTAAAATTCAAAAAAATCCCTCACAATCACGAGAATATAATTAATTATATCATATATAAAATATAAATAAAAGATATTTTTCTTGCAAATAAGTTTTCTGTATGATAAAATTTTTCTATTAAGGTTTAAAGAGGGTATAGCTATGTCAAAAAAGAAAAATCATTTTTTTGCAATGCTTTCAAGAATGAAATATATCAACCGTTGGGCACTGATGAGAAACACTCACAACGAGAATATCAGCGAGCATTCTCTTGAGGTTGCAACTGTTGCTCACGCTCTTGCGGTTATTCATAACACACGTTTCGGCGGTAATATCAATGCTGACCGTGTTGCTGTGCTCGGTGTTTTCCACGATGCACCCGAAATTCTTACGGGTGATATGCCGACACCGATAAAATACTATAGCAAGCAGATTCAGGAGGCTTACAGCCAGATTGAGGACGATGCATGTAATGCACTTCTTGATATGCTTCCTGAAGATTTAAGGGAACAGTATGCACCTTACTTCATTAAAAGGGAAGAAGACCGTCAGCTCTGGAAATTCGTTAAGGCTGCGGATAAAATCTGTGCTTACACAAAGTGCATTGAAGAGGCGAAGGCAGGCAACCACGATTTTGACAAGGCGGCAAAAACCAACCTGAAAAATCTTGAAGAAATCGAGATGCCTGAGGTTAAGTGCTTTATGGAAGATTTCCTTAAAAGCTACAGCCTTACACTTGACGAAATGAATTTGGAAAACTGATTATATTCAGTTGACTTTTGCATAAAATGCTATATAATCTATTCTGGAATTTTTGCTATTGAGAGGTAATAATATGGGCAAGTACACAAAAGAAGACATTCTCCGTCTTGCAAAAGAGCAGAACGTGCGTTTTGTAAGACTTCAGTTTACCGACATCCTCGGTTGTATGAAAAACGTTGCTATCACAATAAACCAGCTTGAAAGAGCTCTTAACAATGAGTGTATGGCTGACGGTTCATCAATTGAAGGCTTTGTTCGCGTAGAAGAGTCGGATATGTATCTTTATCCTGATTACGATTCTTTTGTTGTACTTCCGTGGGAGCACGAAAGATTCGGAACAACTGCACGTCTTATCTGTGACGTTTACAATGCAGACAGAACTCCGTTCATCGGTGACCCTCGTAACGTTCTTAAGCGTGCAATTGAAAAAGCAGATAAAATGGGTTACACATTCAATGTTGGTCCCGAGCTTGAATTCTTTCTTTTCTATAACGATGAAGAGGGCAGACCGACAACAAAGACTCACGACAGAGGCGGATATTTCGACCTTGATAACGTTGACCTTGGCGGTAACTGCCGTCGTGATATGTGTATCGCACTTGAGGATATGGGCTTTGAAATTGAAGCTTCTCACCATGAATGTGCAGAGGGTCAGCACGAAATCGATTTCAAGTACGGCGATGTGCTTGACGTTGCAGACAAGGTTATGACATTCAAATATGTTGTTAAAAAGTATGCTCAGCTTCACGGTCTTTATGCTACATTCCTTCCAAAGCCGATTTACGGCATCGCAGGTTCAGGTATGCATACAAATATGTCACTTTTTGATAAGGACGGAAACAATGCTTTCTACGATCCTGACGGAGAGTTCGGACTTTCGGATACTGCACTTCACTTCATCGCAGGTATTATGAAGCATATAAGAGCAACAACAGCTATCAACAATCCGCTTGTTAACTCATATAAGCGTCTTGTTCCGGGTTATGAGGCTCCCGTTTATATTGCGTGGTCAGCATCAAACCGTTCGGCACTTGTCCGTGTACCCAAGGCAAGAGGTAAGGGAACAAGAATTGAGCTTCGCAGTGCAGACCCTGCTTGTAATCCGTATCTTGAAATGGCACTCTGCCTTCTTGCAGGTCTTGACGGTATTGAAAAGGGCTATATGCCTCCGAAATCAACTGTTAAGAATATCTTTGATATGACTCCCGAAGAAAGAGAAGCAGACGGTATCACATCGCTTCCCGGTTCTCTTGAAGAAGCAGTTGATGCTTTTGAAGCAAGTGACTTCATCAAAGAATCTCTTGGTGAACACGTTTATACAAAGTTCATCGAAGCAAAGAGAAAAGAGTGGGAAGGCTATCGCACTTCAATCTCCCAGTGGGAAATCGACACATACCTTGCTAAATATTGATTAAAAACTAAACCTCCCGATTGCTCGGGAGGTTTTAACTTTGATGGTGTTAATTTTACAAATTCAGGTTTGTAGAGCTCTTCTTTTTTTAAAGCTAAAAAAGGGCGTAGCTCCACTTGTCAGGGGAGCTGGCTTGCCGTAGGCAAGACTGAGGGGTAGTAAAACTCGGATATCTCTCCCTCCGTCTTTTGCTTCGCAGAATCCAAGCACCCCGACAAATTCGGGTTTGGCGCGGTTCTTTGATTTCGCACAATCTGACTCTGTGCTCGTAGGGACCGGCCTCCCGGACGGTCCGCAGATTACGCTGAATTAACTAACGGACGGACGAGGACGCCCGTCCCTACGCAGTTGACTGAAACAAGGTTCGTAGGGGCGCGCATTGCGCGTCCACTGAATCAAGCACTTTTGCGGACGACCGATGGTCGCCCCTACAATTGTTGATTTGAAATCTCTTCTACAAACCCGAATTTTTAAGGGTGATTTGAAATAACAAACGCAGGGCCGATTCACGACCTATAAGGTAAATTTCAATTGTG
>JAZRNR010000006.1:0-13523 GCA_045648305.1 Acutalibacteraceae bacterium | reverse complement strand
CATACTCGAAGTCTTCAAGACCCTCGCCACCCTTAAGGATTTCACCGTAGTGTTCACCCGGGCTGATGAGAACCTGGAGAGAATCGCCAAGCTGCATATAACCGCACTCTGTTACTTCGTAATACTTGCCTGTTACATCGTCGTAAAGGAAGAAGTAATCTGTGATACCTGACTTACCGATGATGTCAAGAAGTACGTTTGAAACTTCGATAACGTACTGAGAATGCTTGATGTTAAGAAGGGGCTTAACAACCTCTTCCTCAACAGGAGTCCAGCCTTCGTACCATACTGTGTAGCCTTCCTGTCCTTCATATTCAGCAACACCAAGGAAGTCACCAAGCTCGAAGTTAAGAGCCTTACACTCTGCTTCTGTCAATTCCATACCAAGAAGGAAATAACCGATTTCCCAACCGTAACGTACAGCTTCCTCATATCTTGTAAGATCGAGGCCGTCGTTTGAACGGTGGCGTTCGTATGTGATAGTACCTACAGCACCCTGGATGAAGATGAAGTTATAGCCTGCTGCATTAAGAACTTCTTCTGTGTAAGGAATGAAGTCTGCAGAAATAACTGTGTGGCCGAAACCTGAGTTTTCAGGATGAACACCGAATGTTGCGATGATTGTCGGAGTTGCGCCTGCCATATCGGGAGTGAACTCAAGGCGGTACATATTTCCGTCATAGCAGTCAGGATATGTTCTGTCGCGAAGATACTCATCGCCGATATCCATCTTAGCAAGAGTAAGCTCACCTGTCTTCATATCTGCAGTTGCATCCTTGATTGACTTAGCTGTCTGATCAATGATTGTCTGAAGGAACTTGCGGTCAACACCACTCTGAAGCTCTGTGATACCGAGTGCACCGAGTGTGATGTTGTTAAGAACATTACCGACTGTATTATCCCATACACCCTGAAGGTCAATACCTGAGTGAGTATGAGTAACGGAAACGTTGATGCTTACGATGTTGTTAGCTTCTGCAAAATCCTTAACAGCAGCACGGATAAGTCTTACGTCTGCATTTGCGATACCGATTGCATCAAGAACACAGAAAGCAACCTTACCTCTGCCTGAGCCGTCATCAAGGATAACTGTACGAACCCAGAGGCCGTCAAATGTTTCTGTTGTTTCTGCCATAAGACCGTAGCCGCCCATTGTGTAAGGTACTACACCGAAGTCGTCGGGAAGGATTGATTCCTGAGCGTAACCAAGGCTCCATCTTGCACCTGCTGCAGGCTCGTCAAGGAACTCTTCCATACCCGGGAAGAAGTTTTCATAATCGTCAAGGTTGAAGTCCTTATAAGAATTCAACGCAGGAGTCTTCGGAATGAAGAGGTTGATTGCCTTACCGAGAACTGTGATAAGGATGTTTGAAAGAGTGTTTACAATCTTTGCAATGCTGTGCATAAACACTACTTTAACACTCGTTGATGAAAGAGCTTCAAAATCGTCACCGAACTTTTCAGCTGTGTCCTTAACAAAGTCAAGAGCTGAGTCGATATCGATATCAACGGGAATTTCGGGCTGTTCAACTGTTGTATCAGTCACCGATGTTTCGGGATTTTCTGCAAAAGCCGTTACAGCTGCGGGAACCATAAGGCTGAAGCAAAGAATGACTGAGATAACAGAAAGAAGTAACTTTTTCATAATATATCTCCTTTCAATCGGGTGTGAATATACATACCCATGGTAAATTAATTATAACATATTTTCATATTTTTACAATATAAAACAATGAATTAATTTTTTGTCTAAAATAACCAAAGGGAAGCTCGTCGCTCCCCTTTTAAAAATTATTTACCTATCAGCATCTGCATTGCATTAAGCAGAATATACACAAAAAGTGCATTTCGTTTTTTACAGAACATAAAAAACAGCTTCCAATGAATCGGAAAATATGAAAAATCAAGACTTTGGTACGCCTTGACATACTGCTGTGAAGAAAGAATTGCTTTTAAATTTTTAATCCTCTGCAAATGAGAAGATTTGTTACAAAGCTCATTCAAACCAAGTCCGATCATACTAAGACAGATGCGGTTATCAAGTGCCTTATAAAAATCCTCACCAAGCTTGTTTTCGTCAATGCAATTTCTTATTCTTGAATAAAGCTCCGACCATTGAGAAAAGAGCTTTGATTTGTAGCTTCTTGTCAGCGAGGTTTCGTTGTCCTTACGGTAGTGATTGAACGGCTTGTCGATGAAGAAGCAATTTTTTGCAAAGCAGAAATAATACATATTAAAGAGCAGATCTTCCGTGCCTATGATTTTTGTATCCACAAACTGAAGATTATTTTCTTTTACTATACTTGCCGTGTAAAGCTTGCCCCAAGCCGTGACGAGAGCATCCGTATTCTCGGGATTTCGTAATTCTTCTCCCGTAAGACCTGCAAGGCGTCGGTGAAGATTACGGGTTTCTTTTTCGTTAAAGCTTATGTCGCCGTCAAAGATTTTCTTTTCAATCGACTTGTCAGGAAACTCGCGGACATATCCCCACATTACAGTGTCGGCTTTTTCAGTATACTGCATTGCTGTTTCAATCGTTTCAGTATCCATCCAATCGTCAGAATCAAGAAAGACGATGTAATCGCCCGTTGCGGCTTCAATCCCTGTATTTCTTGCCCCTGAAAGACCTTTGTTTTCCTGGTTTATAATTCTGATTCTGCTGTCTTTTTCAGCATAGCTTTCAAGAACAGCCACTGAATTGTCGGGTGAGCCGTCATTGATGCAGATTATTTCAAGATTTTTATAAGTCTGTCCGATAACGCTGTCGAGGCATTTCGGCAGATACTTTTCAACATTGTAAACAGGAATAATAACGCTGACAGATTTCATAAGCAACGTCCTTCGAAAATTATTTTTTCTTGAAAATTATCATCTTGCTGAAGAAGTAATTAAGAATAACAACTACGATTGAAATGATAATCTTGACTACCATTTCGCCACTTATAAAAGACAGGGTAAAAACCTTGTCAAGATGAAGAAGGTCGATAAGACCCCACATTCCGATTTCTTCAATGCCGAGAGTGAGCAAACGCGCACCCGTAAAAGAAGCAGCTTCCTTGAAAAGCACATTCGGTTTCCAGCTTTTACTGTCAAAAACAAAAAGCTTGTTTGTAACAAACGCAAAAATAACGGCTGCCACCCAGGCAACTGCATTTGCTACAAGATAGTGCATCTTTCCTTCACAAAGACCAAAAGCGATGAAATTGACAACAGTTGTCATTACACCGAAAAACAGGTAAGAAACAACCTCTTTTGAAATAACTTTGCGAATGATTTCCATTAACTTTTCGTTCTTGATGAACTTTCCGCAAATTTCATGAATCTTAGTAAAAATCTTATCCATAAAAATCTCCTGACATTTAACTTAACTTTTAAATTATAATACCCTATCATACTAAAGTCAAGTAAATAGACACTTGCATTTTTTTACATCTGTGATAGAATACTATAGTAAAAAACAGAGTAACAAAGAAGGCGAAACTATGTCACAAAGAACAGATAAAGCAGTTGAACTTTTCAAAAACGGTTTTAATTGCTCACAGGCTGTTTTTGCCGCTTTTGCAGGCGAATTCGGAATGGATGAAGAAACAGCACTTAAGGTTTCGGCAGGTCTTGGCGGAGGTGTCGGAAGAAGCCGTGAGGTGTGCGGTGCCGTAAGCGGTGCAGCGATGCTCGTCGGCTTTAAATACGGTGCAACAACCGGTGATGATGCTGAGGCAAAGGCAAAATGCTATGCCGTTGTTCAGGAAATTATTGCTGAGTTTAAAAAGACTAACCCGTCAATCGTATGCCGTGAGCTTCTCGCATTGGGCGAAGGCGAAAATACAAACCCCACACCCGAAGCAAGAACACAGCAGTACTACAAAAAAAGACCTTGCGTGCAGATTGTTGAAGATGCCGCAAGAGCCGTTGAAAAAATATTATTTTAAGGAGATTTGAATCATGGGTTGTACAGGAGATTGCTCAAGCTGCTCATCAAGTTGCAGCGAAAAGAAGGATTTGCACGTACCGTGTAATGAATACAGTAAAGTAAAAAAAGTCATCGGTGTTGTAAGCGGTAAGGGCGGTGTTGGTAAGTCACTCGTTACATCAATGCTCACAACAGCAATGCAGGTCAAGGGCAACGCTTGCGGTATTCTTGACGCTGATATCACAGGGCCTTCAATTCCCAAGGCTTTCGGTGCTAAGGGTCCCGCAATGCAGAACGAGATGGGACTTCTTCCCGCAGAAACAAAAACAGGCATCAAGCTTATGTCAATAAACCTTCTTCTTGAAAAAGAGGATCAGCCCGTTATCTGGAGAGGTCCGGTTATTTCAGGCGTTATCCAGCAGTTCTGGCAGGAAGTTTTCTGGGGCGATGTTGACTATATGTTTGTTGATATGCCTCCGGGAACAGGCGACGTTGCTCTCACAGTTTTCCAGTCACTTCCCGTTGACGGTATCGTTATTGTAACAACTCCGCAGGACCTTGTTACAATGATCGTTAAGAAAGCTGTAAATATGGCAAATATGATGAATGTACCGATTCTCGGTATCGTTGAAAATATGAGCTACCTTGAGTGCCCCGATTGCGGAAAGAAGATTTCCGTTTTCGGTGAAAGCAAACTCGATGAAGTTGCAAAGGAATTGAACATTCCCGTTCTTGCAAAGCTTCCGATCAGAAGTGAAATTGCAAGCCTTGTTGATAAGGGTGCTGTTGAGCTTGCAGAAATAACTGAGCTTTACGATGCAGCAGATAAAATCAAGGAAATTCTTGGTTAAAAGGGAGATGCCATATGCCATTAATTTTCACAAAAATCACAGCATTTTTTATGTCGCTTGTTACGGCAATTTCTCTTTTACCGATAAACCTTATAAAAACAGTCACCAGCGACGACGGTCTGGTTGCAAAAATCGGCTTTTCAGCCTACAATCAGAAAGCTGAAAAGCTTTTTGAAAACCCTGATACAGATACAGACTTTGTTCCGCAGGGTCTTGCTTACAGCGATTACCTCGGCAAAGTTCTTATCTGCGGTTATATGAACACCGAGGGTAACTCAAGAATTTACGTTGTTGACCCCGTAAGTGGCGAAACTGAAAAATATATTTCACTCTTCGAGGTTGACGGTGATAATTACACAGGTCATTGCGGCGGTATTGCTACTTTTGAAGGCAACGCCTGGGTTGTTTCGGGCAAATATGCGCGCAGACTTTCACTCGACACTCTTAAAAATGCTGATAATGCAGCTACTGTTCAGTTCGTTGACGAATTCAACACAGGCACAAGAGCTTCATATGCCAACTGTTCAAACGGTATTCTCTGGATTGGCGAATACCACAAGGACGGTGAAGATTACGTAACGGAAGACAGCCATCACATTACTTCACCTAACGGAGAAAACATGTGTGCCTGGACTTGCGGTTACGTTCTTGAAAGCGGAAATCCGCAGGGCTTCACATACGAAGGAAATACAAAAGAGGTTGTTGCTCCCGATTTTATTCTTGAAACAGAATCCATGTGTCAGGGATTCACACAGCTTCCCGACGGCAGATTTGTTACAAGCATTTCGGGTAAGATTACAAAATCAGAGCTTAATTTCTACAAAAATGTTCTTGACGGTGAAGCGGACGGAACAGTCAGCGTTTCAGGCAAAGAAGTTAACCTTTATTTCCTTGACTCAACAGCAAGAGTTGATTCCTTAAATGCACTTCCGCGTTCAGAAGGAATTGATATGTATAACGGAAAGCTCCTTGTTCTTTACGAATCAGGTTGCAGAAAAATGCTTGCCGCACAGATTGTAAGAACCGATTACGTCTGGAGCGTAGCGATTTAACATTTAAATAAAGCAAAATCCTCCGTACGGAAAATTCTGTACGGAGGATTGTTTTTTTGATTCTGATAATTCTTAGCCAAGTGCAACCATGCTGAAAACAAGTGCAAAAAGAGCAACTGTTTCGCAAAGACCAACAACTGTGATGTACTGTGAGAAGCCTTTGCCTGTTTCAGCAAGAGCGTCTGCACCTGCGGCACCTGCCTTACCCTGAACAACAGCTGAAACAGCCATTGCAAGACCTGATGCAATACCAAGACCGAGAAGGAATGCTGGGTCTGCTGTTGATGAACTCATCTGCTGCATAAGAAGGAAGCCGTAGATTGTCTGTGTAAGCGGAGCACCTGCGAAAACCGTAAGAATGAAGGGTGCTGCTTTATTGTTCATGTAGCACTTTTTCCAAGCGCCGATTGATGCCTGACCTGCAATACCGATACCGATTGCAGAACCTACTGCGGCAATACCCATTGCCATAGCTGTTGCTAATAAACCAAAATTCATAATAACTCTCCTTAACTGTTAATTTCTTCTTCAAAGGGTTTGAATTTATGACCACTCCAGGACATATCAAGATGTGATGAAAATTCCAGAGTGTTAAGTCTGATTCCGTGAACGATAACAGACAGCACGTTGAGTATCATATTAAGTCCGTGACCGAACACAAGAAGCACGATTGCGAGAATCATAAACAGGAAGTTGCCGAGCAACGGTCCTGCAAGCTCGTTGACTGTTGCGGAAATTGCCGCACCTGCAAGTCCTACCGCCCAAAGACGGATGTATGAAACTATATCTGAGAAAACATTGACAACTCCAAGCAAAACAGAAACGATATTCGTAAGGCTTGTGAGGATTGACTTTATAATGTTTCCTTCATAATTTGAGAACACAAAGCTCATAACGAAGCCCACGATTACGAGCACGAGGGCAACCGTGCCGACGGGGATACCGCCGATTACAAGCCCGAACGGGAAAACCTGTGCATTTACAACGAAGCTCAGCACCACATAAAAGATACCGAAAAGCTGAAGCATTGCACCGATATCACCGAGAACCTTGATTGATTTTCTGTTGCGTGCGGCAACCTTAAGGTGTGCCACGGTAAGCTGAACAAGAGCCAGCGAGAAGCAGAAAATCTGCAGATTCTGTGCCGTTGTAAGTCCGTATTCACCGTTTGTCCAGAAGGGATACCAGATTCTGTCGGTGTAGACATTTGAAATGAACGGTATTGAAAGCTTCTGAAGCCATACGGGAAGCTGGTCAGCCGAAAGACCGAACCATGTGCAGGTAAGCGTTCCCCAAAGGATTGTTGAAAGGCCGAAAAGTCCGATCAGCAAAAATGCGGGAGGAATCTTTTTCTTTGATGCAACTGTTTTTGCAATCAGCGCACCCGTTACCGCACAGATGAAAAGTCCGTAACCGCCGTCACCGAAGATAATTCCGAAGAATATGAGTATGAATCCGAGGAACCAGCCTGAGATATCGTATTCAAAATATCCCGGCACAGTACCGAGGAAATCGGTCAGCGGATAAATAAGGCTTACAAACTTGTTGTTTTTAAGCTTTGTCGGAACATTGTCTTCCTCTGTCGGATCTTCAACAAGAAGTCCCCAGGAATTGTCCTTTGCGGTTTTCTTGAGGGTATCGAGGTTTTCTTCCTCAACATAACCCGTGAAGTACGAAACAGAAACATCGGCTTTTCCGTCAGCAGAAAGGCTTTCGTTCGCCATTCCTGTTGCGTAAACTTCAAATTCAATCTCTTTTTCGCAGGCTTTGACTGCCTTTTTGATAGCGTCAGCGTAACCTGCGAAGGAAGAAATCTTTTCGTCAATTTCCTTGATTCGGCTGTTCAGGGCTTCAATCTTCTGTCTGATTTCGGCCGTTGATTTTTCAGGCAACTCAAAACGGAACGACTTCAATGAATCAACAATCTCGTCCTCGCCTTCAAGACCCGATTTAATCAACAGAAACTTGACCGAATTCTTTGTTTGCTGAAAACTGAGAGTTTTAACGCTTTCACCAAGGGCAGCATACTCAGCTTTCGGCATTTCATAAAGCGAGATATCAACACCTTTTCCTGCCAGCTCGTTGAGCTTTTCGGGGTCAAGCTCGCCCCACGCCGAAAGTCTGTCAAGCTCTGCAGTAAGAGTAATCTGCTCAGCGGAGCAAAGCTTTTTCTCGTCCTCAAGGGCAATGATTTCCTTTGATGCAGAAATCGCCTTGTCTGTGTCGATGTCTTCCTGCTTTATCTTTTTATTTTTCTTTTCCGACAGGCTGAAACCTGCACTTTCAAGAATTGCAACTTTTTCTTTCAGCTCCTCGAGCTTTCTGCCCGAGCCTTCAACCGATTCGATGTGAAGAATTCCGAGCTTGCGGAGTTTTCTGAGCGTATCGGATTTTTTATCTCCCATAATGATGAGAGAAACTTTTTTCATAGGCACAATCATGACGAGTACACCTCCGTTCCCGAAGATATTTCGTTTCGTGCCGCAATTTTGCGTTTTGAAATCTTTGAACGGACAACGGCACTAACCTGCTGGTCCGCCATATAAATTGATATTTTCTTGATGTTATCCTCTGTTTCGGGGATTTTGACCTTTTCAAACAGGTTAACTCTCTGTGACGTTGAGCGAAGCTCATCTTCAAGAAGCCTTACCTGTTCATCCAACACTTCCGCCTCAAGGTCAAGCGACATTGCTTTTTCCATATGGTTTGCAGCAATATCAACCCAGAGCGGAGTTTCGTATAAATCATAGTCACCTCGGGCAAAGTCCGCACCTTCGTAAACAGGAATTTCAACACCTGCAATATTTCCCGAGCCTTTTCGGATATTGCTTACGGTGATTATTCCGTCAGGGAAGGCCTCCGTTTCGCTGAAGACGGCAATCCACGATCTGAAGCCTTTTTCAAGGTCTTCTCTTTCTTTTCTTACCGCTTCTGCTTTAGCTTCGATTGTACGGATTTCAGCCTGAAGCTGCTGTTTTTTGAGTGTCAGAGTAGGCAAATATCTCCGATACATTTTGAGGGCATCCTTCTGTATCTTTAACTCGTTTTTAGTCAGTTTGATTTTTGCCACTTTAATCCTCCTTTATCTGACGGGCCAGAACTCGTCTGTAAGGTCGGATTTGATGCCTGTTTCATCCTTTTCAAAGCATTCTGAAAGGATTTTCCATCCCATATCAAGGGATTCTTCCAAAGTAAGGTTTACGGACAAATCCATAAGTCTTTCTTCGAAAAGTTCGCCGTATTTAAGGAGCTTTTCGTCCCAACGTGTCATTGCAAAGCCCATGTTTTTCTTCTCGATTGTTTCTTTGTATGAAGAATAAAGACGGATCATTGCGTCCATAAGTGCACGGTGGTCCTTACGTGTTTTGCTGTTTACGTTCTGCTTAAGACGTGAAAGAGAACCGAACGGCTCGATTCTTCCGCCCTTAAGATAATACTGACCTTCTGTGATGTAGCCTGTGTTATCGGGAACGGGATGTGTTACGTCGTCGCCGGGCATTGTTGTAACGGCAAGAACCGTAACGGAGCCTGAATTATCAAAGTCAACAGCCTTTTCATAACGTGCAGCCAACTGTGAATAAAGGTCACCGGGATAACCACGGTTAGAAGGAACCTGTTCCTGAGTGATAGCGATTTCCTTCATCGCATCGGCAAAGTTTGTCATATCTGTAAGGAGCACAAGAACGTCCTTATCCTGCAAAGCAAACTGCTCAGCAACAGCAAGTGCCATATCGGGAATCATCATACATTCAACCGTCGGGTCAGATGCTGTGTGGATGAACATTACGGTTTTGCTGAGAGCACCGCCGTTTGAAAGCACCTCTTTAAAATAAAGGAAGTCGTCATATTTAAGACCCATACCGCCAAGCACGATAACGTCCGCTTCAGCCTGAAGGGCAATTCGTGCAAGGAGCTGGTTGTAGGGCTCACCTGAAATTGAGAAAATCGGAAGCTTCTGCGAAACAACGAGAGTGTTGAACATATCGATCATCGGGATGTTTGTTCTCATCATTCTGTTTGCAAGAATACGCTTTGTCGGGTTAACCGACGGACCACCGATCGGAGTCATATTTTCCGTAAGAGCAGGGCCTTTATCTCTCGGTTCACCCGAACCGTTGAAGATTCTGCCGAGGAGGTCTTCGCTGAATGAAACTCGCATTTCATTGCCGAGGAAGCGAACCTCGTCACCTGTTGAAACGCCCTGACCGCCTGCGAAAACCTGAAGCGAAACAATGTTGCCGTCAATCTTATTTACCTGAGCAAGTGATTTGCCGAAGCGTGTATTGATCTGTGCAAGCTCGTTATATTTTACGCCTTCTGCACGGACGGTGATAACGTTACCTGTAATGGATTCAATTCTGTTAAAAACTTTATTCATTATCACTCACCATCCTTTAACAAAAGCTCTGCCGCACGTGTTATTGCACCCTGACCGTTAGCATACATTGCATCGATTTCAGCCTCTGCTTTTTTGAATGCATCGCTCAGGAACTCAGTATAGTTCCAGTCGATGAACTTCTGACGCATACGGTTGAAGAAAACTCGTGCATCATCTTTATTGTCAAGGGCAAAATCACTGCCGAGAATGTTTATAAGCTTATCCGTAACATAACGCTGACGTGCTGTTGTACAGTTTGATTCGACAGCATCAAATGAGTTCTGCTGAAGATAAACCGCGTCAAGCATTTCAGCCTTAAGGTAAACAATATAGTCTGCAAGGCTTGTTCCTTCTTCACCGACAACCTTCATCATTGAACCGATTTCATCGCCGTGAAGAAGAATGTTTTTACAGAAAGCTGACTTTTCAGTCTCTGTAACTGTCTTATATTTTGACCACGAAATAAGCGGGTCGATTGCGGGATATTTTCTTGCATCCGAGCGTTCACGTGAAAGACCGTGGAAAGCACCGACAACCTTAAGCGTTGCCTGAGTTACGGGTTCTTCAAAGTTACCGCCTGCGGGTGAAACCGTACCACCGATTGTAACCGAGCCCTTGCTTCCGTCGGGAAGACGGACATAACCCGCTCTTTCGTAGAATGCTGCGATATATGATTCAAGATATGCCGGGAAAGCTTCCTCGCCCGGGATTTCTTCAAGTCGGCCTGACATTACACGGAGTGCCTGTGCCCAACGTGATGTTGAGTCCGCAAGAAGAAGAACGTTGAGTCCCATCTGGCGGTAATATTCAGCAAGTGTTACTGAAGTATAAACAGAAGCTTCTCGTGATGCAACGGGCATTGAAGAAGTATTGCATATAATAATTGTACGTTCCATAAGTGAACGTCCTGTTCTCGGGTCAACAAGTTCGGGGAATTCCGTGATTGTTTCAACAACCTCACCTGCACGCTCACCGCAAGCTGCGATGATTACGATATCAACATCTGCATACTTTGAGGTTGTGTGCTGAAGAACAGTTTTACCTGCTCCGAACGGTCCGGGAATACAGTAAGTACCGCCCTTTGCAACGGGGAAGAAGGAGTCGATAAGACGAACCTTTGTTTCCATTGTTTCTGTCGGTGCAAGTCTTTCGCTGTAGCATTTAACAGCTCTCTTAACAGGCCATCTGAACGACATTGAAACAGGAATTTCTCTGCCTCTTTCGTCTGCAAGAACAGCGACTGTTTCGTTTACGGTGTATTCACCCTTGTCTGCGATTGATTTAAGAGTGTAATTTCCGAGAAGATAGAACGGAACAAAAATCTTGTGTGTGAATGGACCCTCGGGAACTGTACCGAGATATTCACCTGCACGGAAAGTGTCGCCGACCTTTGCTGTCGGTGTAAACTCCCATTTCTTTTCGGCATTAAGTCCGTCAGCGTAGTTACCTCTTTCAAGGAACCAGCCTGCCTTTTCAGCCAACACGGGCAACGGATTCTGAAGTCCGTCATAAATCTGTCCGAGAAGTCCGGGTCCGAGCTGTGCAGAGAGCATTTCGCCCGTGAAATCAACATCGTCACCGCACTTTATGCCACCGGTCATTTCGTAAACCTGAATCTGTGCGATGTCACCGCGGATACGGATAACCTCACTCTTGAGTTTTGTATTGTCAACGTTAACGAAGCAGATTTCGTTCATCGAAACATTGCCTTCAAACCTTACTGAAACAAGGTTACCGTTAACGCTCACGACCTTACCTTTGTTTTCGGTCATTGTATAACCTCCGATCTTTCTCCGTTCATAATGGAGCTGTATATATTTCTGTATGCGGATTCTCCGCTTTCTGTGTCAAACTTTCGTATACGCTCAATGAGCTTCAGCTTCAGCCCGTAATAGAACACATATTCTTCCGAAAATGAATCCATCGGTCTGAGCGTTTCAAGGAAATCAAGACGGTAACGGTTAAGAAGCTTTTCCGCCTCCATCGGACTTTCACTTTCAATCGCAGTACGTGCCGCCTGCAGAAGTGTCGGTGAAAAAGACTGATTTCCCGCATCAAACTGCTTATTCATTTTATCCGCACGGAGCTTCGCAAGAGCAAGACGGAGCTTGCTTTCGCCCTCGTTCCATTCTTCAATTAATGCGGATGACGATTTTTCAGGATTCCTCGACGGTGCAAGCGTCAGCTTTTCAAATTCACGCTGAGCTTTCTTGCCGAGAAAACGCTGACAAAGTTCCGTAAATCTCTCCTGCGTTATGGGCAACGGAGTACTTTCGGAAATTCCGTCAAGCGACGGCAATTGAGATATCAGATAATATTCAGCCATAATTATTCAGCCTCTTTCAGAAGTGCAGTAACCTTGGGACTGAGGTAATTTGAAAGCATATCCGTAACAGCCTCTGCGGAATAATCGTAATAAACTGCACCGTTGTTTACGGCAATACGGAATCCGCCGTCAAAGCTATCGTTAGCCTTAAGTGTAACACCGCCGAGCATCTTTGCCTTAAGCTCCGCAAGAAGTGCACCTTCGAGCTTTTCAAGGTCAGCACTGTTAAGAATAACTGCGATATCCTCTGCCTCAGGTTTGCCTGTCCAGCTTTCAACCGCATTTACAACAAGCTTTGCGAAAGCATCTGATGAATAAACATCGTTAACGTTTCCGCCAACAATCGCACCAAGCTCTCTTGTAACGCTTTCTCTGAATGAAATAAGAAGATTACGTCCTGCCTGACGGATTGCATCTTCGCCCGATTTAACGGTTTTTTCGTTTTCAGCTTTTGCATCAGCCATAAGCTTATCAGCCTGAGCCTGAGCGTCGGCGATGATTTTTTCCGCCTCAGCCTTTGCAGACAAAAGAATTGCTTCAGCCTGATTTTCAGCAGCCTCTACACCGTCTTTTTTAATCTGCTCAATAAGTTCCTGAAGTTGAATTTCCATATTACGGTCTCCTTTTACAGTTTTTAGAACTGTGTTTATGTTTATTTTTTACGTATTTTACTCTAAAAAACATAAAGAAACCAACAATCCCCTACAGACAGCTGGTTCCTTTCGTTTTCGATAATTAATACCAAATATTATATCACACTCATCAGTTTTGTCAACACTTTAAAAAGTAGAAAAAGCACAGGCAAAAACTTTGAAAATAATCAAAAAATTGACATTAATAATTTTCATTCTGATTACAACAATAATAATGCAGACGCAAAAAGTTTTTAAAAAGGAGTGAAAAGTAATGTCAAGCAACAAGAACGTAGTTCCCGAGGCAAAGGAAGCTCTCAACCGTTTCAAGATGGAGGCTGCGGCTGAAGTAGGCGTTAACCTTAAGAACGGTT
>JAZRNR010000005.1:0-6079 GCA_045648305.1 Acutalibacteraceae bacterium | reverse complement strand
AAAGGCAACAGGCGAAGTTATCAAGGAGTACGTAGTAGTAATCTACGGTGACGTAGACGGAACAGCAACAATCAATGCAAGAGACTCACTTGCAGTTATGAACTCAATTTCAGGTGCAGCAGATTCTCTTACAGGTGCAGCTAAGCTTGCAGCTAACGTTGAAGGAACAAGAACAACAATCAACGCAAAGGACGTAGAGGTTCTTGATGCTGTTGCAGGCGGTACAATGACAATTGACCAGACTACGGGTAAGGGCGTAGCGGTCTGATAACGGCTTTACTCCATGCCAATGGATAAAGATATAAATTTTAGGAGGAAATATTATGGCAAAGAAACTTTTATGCATTGTTCTTTCAGTTGCATTGCTTCTTGGTACCTTTGCAATGGCTTCATCTGCAGCTTTGTATGATCATTATCCGTATTCAGCTGAAGAAGCAGAAGCTGAAGTTGCAGAGAAACTTTGGTATGTAGACTATGACGCAGATGTAGATTGGAAAGACGAAATCGACAGAAGATGGCTTACAGGTTCAAAGATGTATGACGGTACAGCTGAAGCAACAGCTCCGCAGGAAATCCTTGAATACAACCTTTTCTTCTGGGCTGATGAAATCATTGATGAGTATCATTCAGCAACAACAAACGAAGATTATTGGAATCTTTACAACAAGATGGCTACACCCGCAATCCTCTACTTCACATATGAAGAAGACGGCGAAATGGTTACAGAGTGCGATATCTTCTACGATTATGCTTATGCATACCGTGAGGAATCAAAGGCTACTCTTGACCTTGAAATCGTAGCTGACAAGCAGTATGTTAAGCCCGGCGACATTATCACAGTTGAAGTTAAGGGTACAACAAACTTCCTTACAAGCCTTTTGATGGGCGGTATCTTCTATGATAAGACTGTTCTTACTCCGCTTACAGTTGACATCGGTAACTTCGATGCTACTTGGGTAGAAAAGAACGAGCCTCAGCTTGACCTCGCTGTTAAGTATGATGCAAACGGCAACATCACATTCGACCGTAGAGACGACTTCTGGCCTGAGTACTTCCAGACAGAAGAAAACCTCAACAAGTACGGTTGCTCATGGGCATACCTCGGACCGGATGCTGGCCTTGGTGTTGGTAACTTCAACCACGGCATCCAGTTGGATGGCGACCAGATCATGGTAGCTACATACCAGGTTAAGGATGACGTTCCTGAAGGAACAGAAATCAAGTTCTTCCTTCCTGATGACTGTATCTCAAAGTTCCAGGATGTTGGTTACGCTGAATGGGGTAACGGTGAAGAAGCATCAGTTTGGACACTCTTCCGTGTTGACTATGTAGGTCATACAATGGATACTCTTGACAAGATGGCTGACTTCAACTCATTCTATGATCAGACAGTTACAGCTAACGAATTGGTTCTTACAGTTGGCGAAGAACCCGCTCCTGCAATAAAGGGTGAAATTGTTGACATTTATCAGAGTGAAGCTTTTGTTGGCGATGTAACATTAGTTGACGTCGAAGTAACAGGTTCTCCTGAAGCTCTTCACTTCATGGAAGCTAACGGCGGCTATAAGAGAGTAGCTCGTGAAACTGCAACTATCATAGAGTTCAACGGCAACGAATTGTGGACAGTTGATCTCTTCGTAGAAGATGAACTCTTGGAGTACACAGTATATGCTGATTACGGTGAGCTTGGTTCAACAGACGGTAAAGAATTCGTAATCGTAGGTGAGGTTAAAAAGGATCTTTCAGTTCACTCAATTGAAGTTCCTGATATGTACGGCGGAATGGGCGGCATGATCCTTGCTGGCAAGCATGACGTTGTTATAAAGACAAGCACAGATGTAATGAAGGTTCAGTTCTATGCTGAAGATGGCACAACATACACATATACATCATGGGAAGGCTATCCCGGTTATATGCCGTACGAGGACATCAACGGTGAGCGTGTATGGACAATAAGCCACTCATTTGGTCCTTATGGTTACCGTTCACTTGCAATCAGAACTCGTACTGAAACATCTACATTTGTTACAACTGGTTATACTCTTGATGCAACTGTTGTTTACTAATATTAATTACTAAGCATTAGAATTGCATAATATTTTTTCTTGGCCCCGTGGTAAAACACGGGGCTTTGATTCTTTTATAATATTTTGTTGACTTTTTTGCATTACTATGGTAAACTCTAACAAGATATAGTGATAATAGTATCATTGGGAAATTGATTGTTAACAAAAAGATATCTGCTCAATTTCTTATGTATTGTCACTTATCGAGTTTAAAGAAAACGAGGTGAAAATAATGACATACATGAGACCTGAGATGGAAATCGAAAAGTTCGACATCATCGAAGAGATTACTGCTGACGGCGCATCAGCAGCGATCGGTGCTGACGTTGCAGGTGAGGCTACAACTGCAGCAGCTGAAACAGAGAGCATCGGTAGCGATCTTATCATCGGCTAATCAATCCTAAAAACGGATTCGGCAGGCAATCCCAAAGGTTGTCTGCCGAATTTAAGTTTTAACGGTGTTTACACTTTTGTGCGAATAGTGTTAAAGTTTAAATTACAGATCAAAGGAGCTGACTTTATGCCCGTTTATAAAATAGCCGGCCTTAACGTCGGCTTTACTCCTGAATACGATATGCTTCGTGAAAGAAGTGAAAAGTACATCTGTAACGAGAATGCAGATTTTAATATCGCTTTGGGCGATACTCTTCTTGATAATCAACTTAAGCTATACGAAGGTGTCGGTAAACCGGAGCTGGAATATCTTTGGATGGGTACTGCGTTTAATGTAAAGTTGCTTGAATATAACGGGATGTTTCTTCACTCGTCAACGGTTGTGGTTGACGGCAAAGCGTATTCTTTTTCTGCACCTTGCGGAACGGGAAAATCAACCCACACAGCACTTTGGATTAAACTTTTGGGTGAAAAGGCGTTTATCCTTAACGATGACAAAGCGGCTTACAGATTGATTGACGGAAAGTATTATGCTTTCGGAACTCCGTTTTCGGGAAAGCACGATATTAATGTCAACACTTCCGCGGAACTTGCAGGTATTTGCTTTATCGAACAGGCGAAAGAAAATTCTATTGAAAAAATGGATATGGACGAGGCAGTACCTCTTCTTATTTCTCAGACACTTCGTCCTTCAAATATGCAAAGAACAATTATGCTTTGCGATTTTATCGATGAGCTTATAAAGAATATTCCGATTTATAAATTGAAATGCAATATGGATATTGAAGCGGCACAGGTCGCATTCAATGAAATGAGCAATCAAAGGAAAGATTGAATTGAAAATTATAAAAGACAACTGTCCTAAAACCAAAAATGATAGCGATTTATCCACTGCAAAGTGTATTTTTGGTGTTTCCAAGGGTAGTTGGCTTTTTGTTTTCGTTTATTCGGTTTTAAGTGCTGCACTTTCGTTCTTCGGTATTATGACTGCCTTCGGAATGAGAGATGTAGTAAACGGTGCAACCTTAAAGGATGCAGAACTTCTGAAAAAGGGTGCTTTGTTCCTGTTGTTTCTCGTTCTTCTTCAGCTTGCACTTAAGGTGTTCAACAACAATATGTTTGAACGAGCAAAAGCTAAGATTGAAATTAAAATCAGAAGCAGAGTTTTTGAAAGAATAATCCGTAAGGATTATGCACAGCTTACAAAACACCATAGCGGTGATATTCTTAACCGCCTTACTTCGGATGTGCAGACAATATGCGACGGTGTAACGGGGCTTCTTCCGAATATCGTTTCGCTTCTTACAAAGCTTATTGCTTCAATTGTGATAATGGTTCAGCTTGATTATATTTTTGCGCTGATCTTTCTTGGCGGAGGCTCAATAATAGCTTTCACAACAAGATTTTTCAGAAATTATCTCAAGCGAATCCATAAGGCGGCACAGGAAGCAGACGGAAATGTCCGTTCATTTTTCCAGGAATCAATAGCAAGCGTGCTTGTTATTAAGGTTTTCAATGCTTATGAGCAGATTATTGCAAAAGCAAAGGACCTTCAGGATAAGAATTATAAAATAAGAATCAAGCGTGCAACAATCAGTATTTTTGCAAACACGGGTATGCAGATGGCGTTCAGCCTCGGTTATCTTTTTGCAATGGTGCTCGGCGGTATCCGCGTTTTTCAGGGGCATATAGACGTCGGTCAGATGACAGCCATCCTTCAGCTTGTCAATCAGGTGCAGGGTCCTCTTACGTCTTTGGCAGGCGTATTGCCACGCTTTTACGGTATCATCGCATCTGCAGAACGTCTTATTGAGCTCGAAAATTATGACGATGAATTCGATACACATGAAGAAATCGGAGATGTGAACGAATACTATGAAAAGCTTAAAACAATTAACTTTGATTCGATTACATTCAGATATAACAGAGACCTTATTTTTGATAATGCAAGCATAACAGTCAATAAGGGTGACTTTGCGGCAATAACAGGTATTTCAGGTATCGGTAAAAGCACATTGCTTAAGCTTCTGCTTGGTGTAATTTATCCTGAAAGCGGTAAGATTACCGTAACCGGCAGTCAGGGCGAAAGGCTCGTCGACAGAGCAACAAGAAACCTGTTTTCATATGTGCCTCAGGGTAATATGCTTCTTTCAGGTACATTGCGTGAAAACATAACCTTTATGTGCAAGGATAAAACGGATGCAGAAATTATGCGTGCAGTTGAAATCAGCTGTGCGGATGAATTTGTCCGTGAGCTTCCCGAAGGGCTTGAAACTGCGGTAGGTGAGAGGGGAATGGGTCTTTCCGAAGGTCAGATTCAGCGAATTGCAATTGCACGTGCAATTCTTTACGGTGCACCTATTCTGCTTCTTGACGAAGCAACTTCAGCACTTGATGAGGCGACGGAAGAGAAGCTCCTTGAGAATCTACGTGCATTGAAGAACAGAACGTGTATCATTATCACTCACAAGCCTGCAGCATTGAATGTGTGTAACAAGGAAATAAGAATTGATAATAAGAAAATAACAGTTCTCAACACAGACGGAGGAGAGAATGATGAAAATTAAAGAAGGCTACAGACTCAGAAAAGTTGGTAATAACAGTATTGTTGTTGCTGTTGGCGGAATCAATTTCACAGGTCTTATCACAGTAAACGAAACAGGTACCTTCATCTGGAAAATGCTTGAAAAAGGAGCAGAGCCTGACGAAGTTGTAGAAGCCCTTGCAAAAGAATGTGAGGTTAATCCCTCTGATATTGCGGGCGAAGTTTTTGCATTTCTTGAGAAACTCAAAGGAGCAGATTTGGTTGAGTAAAAGAGTAAGTATGGACGAAATGGCTCCGCTTATAAGAGAAATCCTTGCCGAAAGCGGTGAGGTTTCTTTTGTGTCTGCGGGTGTAAGTATGCTTCCTACAATCCGCGACCGTAAAGATACGGTAACATTGGTTCGTCCTCAGGGTAAACTGAAAAAAGGTGACGTGCCGTTTTATCAGCGTGATAACGGACAGTACATCCTGCACCGTGTAATTTATGTAAATGGTGACACCTACGTTATGCGCGGTGACAATCAGTGGGAAAATGAGTATAATGTCCGCCACGATCAGATAATCGGTGTGCTGCACTCATTTGACCGTGACGGCAAAACATATAAGGTAACAGATACGGGCTATAAACTCTATGTTAAGTTTTTGCCCTTAATAAGATACAGCAGAAAATATTACTATCTTTTTAAAAGTAAGGTTTATGCATTCATTAAGTTTTTGACGGGGGACAGGTTCCCTAAGGAAAAGGAGAAAAAGAATTGATCAGTACAGTAAATGTAAGCCTCCAGTACGGCGGCAGAGAGCTCTTCAAGGGAGCTGATTTGAAATTTACAAACGGCAACTGTTACGGCCTTATCGGTGCTAACGGTGCAGGTAAGTCAACCTTCCTCAAAATCCTTTCAGGCGAAATTGAGCCGAACAAGGGTGAGGTTATAATTACTCCGGGCGAAAGAATGTCTGTTCTTCGTCAGGACCACTTCGCATTTGACGAATATGATGTAATCCGCACGGTGCTTATGGGTAACCCGAAGCTTTGTGAGATTATGGATGAAAAAGAAGCTCTTTATATGAAAGAGGA
>JAZRNR010000004.1:0-8366 GCA_045648305.1 Acutalibacteraceae bacterium | reverse complement strand
GTTGAAGCCGAGACCGCCCATAAAGGTGGGTTTAGAAACCATCGGGAATGCCGTTGATTCTTCCGCAATCATCATACAGTCCCAATAATCGCGGAAGATTGACTCGTTGAGCTTTTGCACGAATGCAATAGCTTCAAGGTTTTCGTTGCCGCCGTTTTTGTTCGGTCGCCAGTTGCCTTCTGTCCTGCAATAGTCAAGATAAAGCATTGGCGCAACGGCATCAACCCTGAGTCCGTCGATATGGTATTTTTCAAGCCAGAAGAGTGCACTTGAGGTAAGGAAGCTTCTTACTTCATTTTTACTGTAGTCAAAAACTCTTGTTCCCCACTGCTTGTGCTCTCCCTTGAGCATATCCTCATATTCGTAAAGCGGCTGACCGTCGAACTCATAAAGTCCGTGGGCATCCTTCGGGAAATGAGCAGGTACCCAGTCAAGGATAACGCCGATTCCTGCTTCGTGACACTTATCCACAAAGTACATAAAATCTTTCGGCTCACCGTAACGTGAGGTCGGTGCAAAGTAACCCGTTACCTGATATCCCCACGAGCCGTCAAACGGATGCTCGCTTATCGGAAGAAGCTCTACGTGAGTATATCCCATTTCCTTTACATATTTTGTCAATTCGTCGGCAAGCTGACGGTAAGAATAAAATATTTCTTCGCCGTGAACCTTCCACGAACCGAGGTGCACCTCGTAAATATTCATCGGGCTTTCGTAGGCAGACTTTGATTTTCGTGTTTTCATCCACTTTGAGTCTTGCCACTCATAGCCTTCGATATCGTAAAATTTTGAAGCCGTATCGGGACGTGTTTCTGCATGGAAGGCATAAGGGTCAGCTTTTAAAATTCTTCTGCCGTCCTTTGCGGTGATGCAGAATTTATAGGTATCAAACTGACTGATATTTTCGATAAAGCATTCCCAGATTGAGCCGTCGGAAAGGCGGTACATATGGTTTGCATCGTTGTTCCAACCGTTGAAATTGCCGACAACGCTTACCGCGACCGCATTCGGAGCCCATACACGGAAAACGACCCTGCCGTCATCAACACGGTGCGCACCGAGAAACTCATACGCTTTTGCGTTATTCCCCTGATGGAACAGATACACAGGAACATCGTTCGGATGATTTTCCCTGTTCATTTTCAATCCCTCCTTTATTAGGGTGACGGTATTAATCCGAACCGTGTTTTTTATCGGATGCTTTCCGCCACTTCTTCGTTAAAATACTCGCCAATCCGCAAGGATTGGCTGCGTTTTTGCCTTGAATTGCCATAAATCCTCTCGATAAAAAATCTTCGACCCGAAAACGGAGGATTTTCAGATGATTTTTGGATGTTGAGGATGCCGACAGGCTGACGCCTTTCAAATCCGAAACGCCGAAAAGCGCTGAAAAGACTTGCTTTCGGGCAGGTTCTGATTAGTACCGTCACCCTAGACGAACTTATCCACCTATACATTTATTATTTTACCAAAGCGCAAAACAAAATTCAAGTAAATTTGACTATAATATTCAAATGGTATGTAGAAAATTATCGACCGTTTTGTGTATTTTGTTACAAAAAAAGAACTGTCGGACAGACTTAAACGTCTGCCCGACAGATTTATATTTTCAATTAAGAATTAAAACAAGCCTTTGATTGCCTGCGGAAGAAGCACTGCAACGTAGCTGTAAAGCATTCCGATGATTTCAGAAACGATGTTTGAAATATAATCGTCGATATTTGAAACATTGTCTGTCGGAAGGTTTGTCGGCTCAAAATCAGTCTTCTGAGAAAGATCCTTCTTGATTGCATACTGGTCAATAAGAGTAATCTCCTGAGTTTCGTCGTCAACAAGATATGACTTGATAATAACCTTATCGCCGTCAACAACAGTAGTCATAAAGCAACCGCCCATATCTCTTGTTGAAAGGTCAAAAGCACAAGCTTCGCCGATAGGATCAATAGCATCCTCGTTAAGGCCGTATCTCTTTGTTCCTGCTGTTGAAGGAAGAATGTGAACTGTTCCGTCAGGGTTGTTTGCGAAAGTGATTTCTTCGCCCTTATAGTTTTCTGTTACATAAGAAACGTCTGTAACAACCTCATCACCGATAACGGGATGTGAACGGTAGTAAACGTGATCATGACCTGCATAAACAAAGTCGATGTCAAGCTCAGCAAAGATTTCGCCGAGAACGTTTCTCATAATGATTGTGTCAGGCTTGTTGATGTTCTTACCCTCTGAGAAAAGAGCTCTGTGCATAAACACGAACTTCCAATCAGCGTCAGAAGCTGTCATATCGTTGATAAGCCAGTTTCTCTGTGACTGTGACATCGGGTACATATCGTTTGTGTTAAGAACAGCAATGTGAGCGTTGCCGTAATCGAATGAATAGTAAACACCGTTTACCCAGTTAACGTTTGACTCTGTGTTCTCGTTTGAAAGGTTGAACATTGAGTTGAAAACGTTGATATTGAGCTTGTTTGTGATGTTACCGTCGTGGTTACCTGCAACGGGAGCAACTGTTGTTGACATATTTGAGAACTCAAAGTGCTTGAAGTACCAATCCCACTCTTCGTTTGTGTTGTCGTTAACATAGTCACCGAGAGTTGTTGTGAACTCTGCTTCGGGAAGAGTTGCAACTGCACCCTTAAGTGTTTCTGAAGCTTCAGCAAAGTTTTCGTCGCTGCTTGCCTGTACGTCAGCGATTGTAATGAATGAAAACTCGTCGTCACCGTCGTCTGTTGTGAATGTGCCTGCTTCGCTCCAGAGGTTCTGTGACTTGTCACCAACACGGTATGTGTATGATGTGCCGGCTTCAAGGTCAGAAACCGTTACCTTGTGGCAATACTGATCACGGAACTGATAAACGTCTTCTGAAGAATATGTTACAGCGTTTGCGAATGTGCCGTCATATTTTCCTGTCTTCACGATCTGAACGTCTGCATCAGAATAGTCTTCTGTGTACCAGCAGAAACCTCTTGATGTCATTGAGTCACCGTTAAAAGTACAGCTTACTCTTTTGATTGCGTCTGTAGCTTCCTCAGCTGATGTTGCGATTCCTGAAATACCGAAAACGAAAGTCAGGCAAAGAACAACTGCAAGGATTTTCTTTGAAATCTTTTTCATTATAAGTATCCTCCTTGAAAAATTTACAAAAACATTATACACCATTTGTCAATACACGGATAAGTGTAAAAACTCCGGCTCGTTTTGTGCAAGATTACGATTAATCTTCAATTCTGAACTTTCTGAACATTACATTTTTGCGGTAATGTGTATACGTCAGGTAAACATATTCTCCGTCTGTTATTGCTGCCGGATAAGAGTATTCCGCATCCTTGTCCTCGTCCTTTTCAACCTCCACCGCAGGAAGGAAGGTTTCTCCGTTATCCTTTGTTATCGCATAGGAGATGATGTTTCTGTCGCCCCAATCGGCACAGGCAATCGGATTGTGGAAAACCGCAACGCTTCCGTCAGGAAGCTTAACACAGTCGATACCGCTGTTATTGTTCGGAAGGTCAGCTTTTTCGGCAGGTGACCAATTCACGAGGTCTTCCGAAAAGCTTCGCAGAACGTAACCTTCGGTTGAACGCAGAAGTGCATAAACCTTTCCGTCAGCCTCCCAGAGTGTCGGCTGAATTATGCCCTTGCCGACAGCCTTTTTGTGGTCAAATTCAATAAGATTGCTCTTCTGCCAGGTTTTGCAGTTATCTTTTGAGAAATCGATGAACGCATCCCATTTTGTATTTGTTTCAACAGAAGCGGGAGCAACAACAGTACCGTCAGAAAGCACGATAGCCTTGTTTTTAACGGGACCGCGTCCGCCCGATTTGTCGCCCTCAACAAGCTCGGAAGCTTCGCTCCATGTCTTACCGCCGTCAGTTGACGTGCGAAGGTATGTCTGCCACTTCGTAATTTTCTTGCCTACCTTGAAGAAAAGGTAGATTGTACCGTCCTTTTCAAGAAGCACGGGATTCCAGCAGGGAATATCCTTTGTAAAAGACATCTGCTCAGGGTCAGACCATTTGCCGTTTTCGTTTGTCATAAGGAAAATTCTTACGTCGTCCTTACCCTCTTCCGTGCCTGCAAAGAAAGCACAAAGAAGCTTTTCGCCAATCTTAAGGATTGTTGAAGCGTGGCACTGACTGAAAAATTTATCCTGCTCAAACAATAATGTATTTTCAATTTCAACCAATCTCATAATTATCTCTTTGAAAGTACTTCTGCTTCGTACTTTTCAATCTCCTCAAACCAGTTTTCACCTACGGGTACACCGCAACGCTCGCAGTATTCGTTCCATACATCAGCAAACGGATAAGTCTTCATCTCTTCCTGAAGAGCAAGAAGCTTTGTTGTGTTTGCACTGTCCTGAAGTGCAGTAAATTCTGCGTGCGGAGTAAGAAGTGCATTGAGCATTGCCTTCTGCACGTTGCGAAGACCGATTACCCAAGCTGCAACACGGTTGATTGAAGCATCAAAATAGTCTGTTGCGATGAACACACGGTCAAGTGCATCGTTTGCAACGATTTCCTTTGCGATTTCCTTTGTTTCGTCGTCAAAGATAACAACGTGGTCGCTGTCCCAACGTACGCCTCTTGTAACGTGAAGAGCAATCTTCTCGTTGAAAAGAAGAAGTGAAGAAATCTTATCGGAAACAACCTCTGTCGGGTGGTAGTGACCGTTATCCATAAGCGGAGTGATACCTTTATAATTAACGTAAGAAAGGCTGAACTCAGCAGAGCCTACTGTGTATGACTCAAGACCGATACCGAAAACCTTTGATTCAAGAGTTATGTAAACCTTTGTCTTGTCGTACGGCACTTCAAGAATTTCGTCGAGTGATTTCTTGAATCTTGCTCTCGGAGAGAATCTGTCTGCAGGGATATCCTTGTATCCGTCAGGAATCCAGATGTTCATAACGCAGGGAACACCTGTTTCGTTTGCGAAATATTCAGCAATTTTAAGGCAGGCCTTACCGTGATTTACCCAGAATGTTCTTGTTTCCTCATCGGGTGAAGAGAGAGTAAGGTTATCCTTCACCATCGGGTGTGAGAAGAAAGTGGGATTAAAGTCAATACCCATTCCTCTTTCCTTTGCATACTCAACCCATTTTGCAAAATGCTTGGGTTCAATTGCATCTCTGTCTGCAAACTCACCGTTTTCAAAAATCGCGTAGCAAGCGTGAAGGTTGAGCTTCTTCTTGCCCGGGATAAGTGAGCAAGCCTTGTCGATGTCTGCCATAAGCTCAGCGGGAGTTGTTGCCTTGCCGGGATAGTTACCTGTTGTCTGGATGCCGCCGGAAAGAGCTTCCTTTGAGTCAAAGCCGACAACATCGTCACCCTGCCAGCAGTGCATTGAAATCGGCAATGCAGAAAGCTTTTCAATCGCAGCTTCTGTGTCGATGCCTATTTTAGCGTACATATCTTTTGCATATTCGTAACGTGTCATAAATTAACCTCCGTTTGTGTTCATATACACTTTAATACTAACACATCACCTTAGAAAAAACAACAGCATATTATCTTGATTATGTTTAATTTTTGGTTTAAAATATATACCATAATATATATGGAGTGATTTTATGGGTAAAATTATTGCTGTCGGCGGCGGCCGCTACGATGACGGTGAAATCAGAAATATTCTTGAATATATCGCATCCTGTGCAAACAAAGAAAATCCGAAAGTGCTTTTTCTTCCGACCGCAGGCTTTGACGATATTGAGGGTGACGAGCATATAAGAGATATTTTTCTCGGTTGCGGATGCAGTTTTGACTATCTTTTCCTGACAGACAAGACTCTTACAAAAGACAATATCCGTGAAAAGATTTTTTCTTCGGACGTTATATACGTCGGTGGCGGAAACGTTGAGTTTATGATGAACACCTGGAACGAAACGGGTGCTTCGGACATCCTTCGCGAGGCTTACGAAAAAGGTATTATTATGTCGGGCTACAGTGCAGGTGCTGTCTGCTGGTTTACGGAAGGATATGACGACTGCGGTCCTGACAGAAGCTTTATCTTCTGCGACTGTCTTGACATTCTCCCGTATAGTGCCTGTCCGCACTTCGAAGGTAACGGATGGTATAATTTCAAAGACGAAATCAAAAACCGTCCTCTTTCGGGTATGGGAATTGAAAACGGTGCAGCCCTCATTTACGATAACGGAGCATTCAGCACAATGCACGGAAACGACGTCGGCTATGTGTGGCTTTTCGACAAAGATAATAACTACGAAGGAAAAACACTCTGATTTTGTTTGACTTGATTTTTAAATTGTGATAAAATATCTGCATCTTTTATACATTTCAGGAGGTATTTACTATGAAAAAAATTCTTGCAGTACTTCTTGCTGTAATGATGATGCTTTCACTTTCATCAGTTTCATTCGCAGCAGATAACAGCAAAAACGGCAACCTTCAGTTCGGTGAAGACGGAAAGTTCGATATTCTTCTTTTCGCTGACGTTCAGGACGGCTACCCGATGCACAAAGATTTCCTTAACTTTATGAATCAGGCTCTCGATAAGGCTCAGCCTGACCTCGTAATCTTCCTCGGCGACATCATTATGTCAGCTGAAACAGAAGAAGATTATTGGAAGGGCTACGATGAGCTCATCACACCTCTTGCTGACAGAGACATTCCGTTCACTCTTGTTTTCGGTAATCACGACGACCAGGATACACACAAGGGTTCAACAAAGGACGAAAAGCTTGCAAAGTATATGTCATACGACAACTGCCTTGCATACGATGCTGATCCGGCTCTTCACGGAACAGGTACACACAACCTTGAAATCCTTTCTTCAGACGGTTCAAAGACAGCTTTCAACCTCTGGATGATGGACAGCGGCGACTATATTGACGGCGGTTACGACTGTGTTCGTGCTGACCAGATTGAATGGTATAACGGTGTAAGTGCAGAGCTTGAAGCAGCAAACGGCGGCAAGGTTAATTCACTTATGTTCCAGCACATTGTTCCTGCAGACGTTGCAAAGCAGGTTATGTTCACAGTTAACGGCAACCTCGGTGCAGGTGCTTCAACAAACTTCTCAGACGGCACAGCTGCTACATACCTTCCCAACATTTTCGGCTTTGAAGATGGCTGGATGTTTGAGCAGGCTTGTCCTTCACCCGACAACGAGGGTCAGTGGGATGCAATTGTTGAGCGTGGTGACGTTCTTGGTGTATTCTTCGGCCACGACCACATCAACACATATGTTGCAAACGTAAACGGTGTTGACGCTGTTAACGTTCCCGGTTCAACATACAACTCATACTATGATATGACATGTCAGGGTGCTATGCTTCTCACAATCGATGAGAACGATACATCAACATACGAAAGAGAAATGCTCTACACTTCAGACCTTGCTCTTGAAGAAGGCTCAGAGCTCCCGAACGGCGAATTCGGCAAGGCTCACTACTGGTTTGCAGGTGTTGGCAGAGAGATTATGAACTTCATCGTTAAGGCTATGAGAGTTGTTCTTTTCCCCTTCTTCTTCTGGGCTGCATAATTTAATCAAAAAAGTAATCGCGTAGGATAAAACCTACGCGATTTTTTGTTGGATGAAATCGGGTTTGTAGGGGCGCGCATTGCGCGTCCACTGAATCAAGCACTTTTGCGGACGACCGATGGTCGCCCCTACAATTGTTGATTTGAAATCTCTTCTACAAACCCGAATTTTTAAGGATGATTTGAAATAAGAAACGTAGGGCCGATTCACGACCTATAAGGTAAATTTCATTTGTGTGTGCAAAACAAAAACTGTGCCGAAAAATACCGACACAGTTTTAAAAATATTACATTCCAAGAACATACTGAAGTGTTTCTTTGAAACCTTCGAATAAAGCCTCAGGCTGCAACTCCGGATCTGTGAATAAATCGCTAAAAAATCGTGTAAGAAGTTCCGGATCAACAGCAATTTCATGCAGACCGGCAATAAGCGTAGCTATGGCAGAAAAAGGAATCCAAGTCGCAAAAATACCCGCCACAGGTAAAGCTGCCATAATTATTGCAAGAGTTTCCACCATTCTAATCACCTCCTTATCCTTTATAGTCCGATTATACTACCCCCCCCCGAAAAATCAAGGCTTTTTTATAACGGGACGGAAAGCCCGTCTCTGTGCGGTTTTTTGTTGACTTGTTCGACAAAATCGGATTCGGGAATATTATAAAAAATACCTTGATTTTATTGCAAAAATCGCTTGACTTTACCACACTAATGTGGTAACATACCGTCATATTCTTTTAAAATGGTGATGATTTTATGAACATCCGAAACGAAAATATCGATAAGGTTTTTGAGGCTATTCTTTCCCTCGAAAACATTGACGAATGTTACCGCTTTTTTGAGGATATCTGCACAATCAAGGAGATTCAGGATAT
>JAZRNR010000003.1:0-4802 GCA_045648305.1 Acutalibacteraceae bacterium | reverse complement strand
CTTACATTCCCGATCAAGGCTATCTTTGGTTACGCATTTTAATTTGAGGTGAAAAGATATGCTACTGCTTTTAACAGGCACAATCGATCCTTCGGTGTTTAACAATACGAATGTGAAGATTACTGCGGCACAAGAAAGACTGGAGCAGTATGTAACTTCCATTAAAAATTACATTGATACAGAATTTTTCAAAAATATAGTTTTTGTTGAAAACTCGGGTGCGGCATTTCCGTTGGAAGAAATCCAGGAATACGCACATCGAAAAAATCAAAACTTCGAGTTTGTGCAGATAAAGACGGATATAGCAAAGACTATTGAATTAGGAAAATCCTATGGTGAGGCAGATTGTATTGAGCAAGGCCTTCTTAAAAGTAAACTTGCAGAAAATGAAGAGTTTTTCGTGAAGTGCACCGGTAGGGTTTTCGTGAAAAATATTAAAAAACTTTGCGGTAAAAAGCATAATGTAAACCGATTCCTTTTCAGAGACGATATGGACTGGTGTTATACGCTTATATTCCAAATGAATATTCAGGAGTATAAAGACCATTTCTTTAGGTCAAAGGATATTTGCGATGAGAGAAAAGGAATAGATATCGAAAAAGCTTTTTATAAAATTATTTTAGAGGATGGCATAAAGTTCAAAAGTTTTCGTTCCTATCCTAATGTTGAAGGTGTATGTGGAACTACAGGAACAATGTATAACGAAAAGTATGTTATGAAGAACTTTTTCACAAAGCTCGGCTTGTTCAGTCATAATCCGTTCAACAAGTTTATTTACAAAACCTGCGCACCTTCTTTTCTGAAACTAAAAGCAAAGCTCAAAGGCAAATAAGGTGAAAATTTTAATCCCCGTTTCCAATCGGAAACGGGGATTAATTTTATGTAACTTTATTCAGCGGGTGCAGCTTCGGGAGCTGTACTGTTTGCGATAGCGTCCTTGATAAGTCCGAAAAGAAATTCGAAGATTTTCTTCAATGATTTGAAGAAATCAGGATTGTATCGCTCGGTTGTGTTCATATTTTCAGGAACCATCGGATAAATCGCGGATGTCACATCATCATAAACAAGGAACTGAGGATAATCAGCATCGCTGAATACGTTAAAGCCTTCAATGTTGATGATTCTGTCGAAAAGACGGTTTATTGAATCGGGGAAGTTTGCGTGCTTCATATTCTTGATAAACCATGTTGTTTCGGGAAGAACACAGGTTGAAGCATCAATCTGCTTGTCGGGAGAGATGTATTTATCTGTTCCGTTTGCCTGTGCTGCAGCAATATAATCATCCGAAAGAACTGTATCAATTGTTGATGTTGTAGCACCGAGAGAAGCTTTAGCTGCTGTGCAGAAATCTTCTCCCAACACATCAGCGTTTTCGATTATCGGGAGTGACTGGTAACCGTACTTAGTTACATTTGCCATATTGATACCGTCTTCCTGAAATCCTTTCCAAAGCTCAGGAAGCTTTACCTGAACGTTGTAATGGTATGCGTCGATTCTGTTGATGAAGTTTGCATATGTAGCTGTGTCTGTGCCGTGGAAAACTGTTTCCTTTGCCTTCTCGTAATCCTCGTCGGAAACCATTGCCCAGTAAGCAGGGAAGTTACCGTACATGCTTCTGAGAAGTCTGGGAACGATATTAAGGTAAATGTCCGGATAAACATTGTTTACAGACCAAGCAAGGAAATCAAGACCGTATGTTTCGTTAAGAACAGTTACAAATGCCTGAATGAGCTCGTTGATGTTGCTGTCTGTAGCAAGCTCAAGGTCATAAACATATCTTTCGATTCCGTCTGCCTCAAGATAAATTTCTCCGCAGAAAGCCTTTGAACAGAACTCAGCACCGTTTACGGCACTTGCATAGGAAATATAATCAGCAACATACTCACCGTCATATTTTTCCATATAAGCGGCTGTGATACAGTCACCGAGGCAACGTCCGAGAAGAGCAACCTCTGTTTCACCTGTGGCCGCCATAACAGCTTCTATGTATTCGTGAAGCTTTTCTGCAGTAACGTACGGGTCAACACGCCAGTCGTAATTGAATTTAAACTGTTCTGTGCCGTATTTACCATTAACCTTTGCAGGATTGATTCTGTCGCGGCTGTCGAAATCAGCACGGCTGTTGTCGCGAGGATTACCGTTTTCGTCAAGCATAAGGTCAGCGTAAAGAGGGGAGATAGTGTCGTAAAGAACGTCGCAGAACTCGTCCCATTGCTGAGTGATAACTGCTTTGGCGAAAATACCGATATTTGCCTCAACGGTGTCCATAATGAAGTTTTCAGGCAATACCAACGGGAAAATCTTTCTTGTTGTGCCGTCAGGATTGTCAGCTATAAGATGACCGCCTGTACCGACAACGTAAATCAACGGGATATCCGTACCGGGTGCATCAGATGCAGATGTTGATGCCGAAAATGCAAAGGTCGCAAAAATAATAGTGAGAGAAAGAACAATCGCTAAAAGTCTTTTGGAAAACCTTTTCATTTTCATCACTCCTTAGATGCTTTCCACTCGTCAAGAGTTGATGAATTTTCTGTTTCTACATGTGAGAAGAAGAAATCTTTTCTTTCCTGGCTGTTAATAACAGTAACAGGCTTAATCTGATTAAGAACAACGCCCTTAGCACGGAGCATTTCTCTGTAATCCCAGTATGTCTTGTTTTTAAGGATAAGAATTTCAGGTCTGTTAAGCATACCCCAACGTCTGTACTTAGCGTATTTTTCGTTAACCTCGCAGAATTCTTCGTCCATAATTTCGATCATCTGCTGTCTGTCTTCTTCAGTTACAGCTTCCTTCGGCTCAACAAGGAGACAATAACGGGGAGGCTTTGTTGAGAAATCAGGATAGTAGCTGAACTGTGTATATTCTTTACCGCTTCTCTTTGCGATGTTCTTTGCACAGTAGTCACACATCTGAGTTGTTGTCTTTTCGTTAGCAACGTTCATATCAAGATTCTTTCTGTAAAGAAGCTCAATTCTCGGTGTGTTGTTATACATCTTTGTAACCTGAACAACGTCCTCGATGCGGTATCTGTAAAGACCTGAGAAGTTAGAAACAACGATTTCATACTTCTTACCAACCTCAAGCTCATCAATAAGAAGAGTCTTCGGGTTGTCGCTTTCTGTTTCATCCTCTACATCATCGTCGATAGGAATGAACTCGAAGAAGATGCAGTGCGGAAGAAGAACACCGTCGTGAACATCAAGCTCTGTCGGCATTGCAAAGAAGCCTTCAGCTGCTGCATAACCCATGTTATGGATGGGAATATCACCGATAGACTTACGAAGCTTTTCAACATAAACCTTGAGTGTTGAACCAACCATACCGTGTGCCCATGTAAGCTTCGGCCAGATACGCGGAGCGATCGGTGTGTCAAAGCCCTTTTCAAACTCGCGGCGGAGTTCAGCAGCACGTGTGGGATTCGGCTTGAACTTCTTTGAATATGCTTTACGAAGTTCAGGTGTGATTTTGATATTCGGGTTGATGATACCTTTTTCGATATCGTCACAGAGCATTTCCCAATTCTCTTCAAGATAGTCAAACATTGTTGTAAGAAGAGTTACAACGATTGACTCAAGGTATGAAACCTTTCTGTCTTCAAGTGCAAATCTGAGCTGAAGATAAGATGTGTCAAGCAATTCTTCGTGCTCAGGAATAAGCAATGAAGCAGGTGATGTGGAGAACATACCGAGGAGAGGCTTGAGGTAAAGGAGGGGAATCTGTCCTGCACCGTTACACATTTTGCCGTCTTCGAGCTTGTGACCTGTAAGGATAAGCACAAGGGGACCTTTCTGAGAAGGCATCTTGATGCCCTTTACATCCTTAAGATAGTGGTGTGCAGTTGCAACTGAAGCTGAGAAGCCGATGCACTGCATATTCCAAAGGTCTTTTACTGATTTAGGAAGAATCTTCGGCTTGCCTACGCTGCCTGAAGATGAACAGTAACGTACGTTAAGACCTGAAAACATAAGGTTGTTTTCCTTGTTTTTTATCATACGGTCAACGTAAGGCTCGTAGTCCTCATATTTGGTAAGAGGAACTTTAGCACGGAACTCGTCGATTGAGTGGATGTCCTTGAAGTTGTATTTCTTACCGTATTCGCAGTTTTTGTTTTTGCTAAGAATTTTCTTAAGGGTTTTGCGCTGAGCTTTCATCGGATCTTTTGTGTGATGATTAACTTCCATAAGAGAAAGATCTCCGAGGAATACACCAACATCTGATAATTGCATTTATCTCACTCCTCAAATAATTTTAGACATAATGTCTCATAGTCTCATATATTATATATTTATTCAAGTAAAATGTCAAACATCAATATGCTACAAAATGTTGTTTAAGTACGAAAAAACACTTGATTTCGTATACATTTTATAATATAATATATAGCATGCTGAAAACACAGAGAAAATTGCAATAAAAAACAAGGTAAAGTATGCTCAGAAACCACCCAAAAAAATATTTTGAAAAAATTCAAAAATTTTTCAAAAGTCTTGCAGATTGTTCGGTCTTGCATAAACACGGCTGTTCAGGTGATCCAAACAGGGTAAACAGGTCAGAAACACGAACATCCTGTCGGAAGAGCGCGGTGTGCTTTGGTTGTTCGCCGGGGTTGAGTACCGGAATTTCCCCATGATTACGGATTGTTCGCAGGAGCTTTTGTCCGACAGGGGAGAATGCAAGGAGACGTGTGTAAGCAATGGGTTGTTTTAAATCCTGGTCACTGATTCCAAGATATGCGCACAGCAGTAACCGCTGAATCCTTGTATAGGGATACCGCTTAGACTTTGTGTGTTCTATGATTT
>JAZRNR010000002.1:0-3138 GCA_045648305.1 Acutalibacteraceae bacterium | reverse complement strand
CCTGTATCGGGGTCAATGATTTCAGGGATGAACATATCTTCGCAGACGTGCATACCGCACTGCTCTGAACATTCATATGAAACACCCGGTCCCATAATTTCAGAAAGACCATAGATATCGTAAGCCTTGATGCGAAGCTTTTCTTCGATAGCGTGGCGCATTTCCTCTGTCCACGGCTCAGCACCGAAGATACCAGCTTTGAGCTTAAGGTTGTCTGTCTGTCCTGCTTCTTCAATTGCTTCACTGAGGTACATTGCATAAGACGGAGTACAGCACAGACAGGTTGAGCCGAAGTCTACCATTGTCTGAATCTGATTTGCTGTGTTACCCGATGAAATCGGAATAACTGTTGCACCGATTTTTGTTGCACCGCCGTGAGCACCGAGACCACCTGTGAAAAGGCCGTAACCGTAAGCAACCTGAACAAAATCTGTGTTATCAAGACCGATTGCCGTCATCATACGAGCAACACAATCTTCCCACTTGTCAAGGTCGTTACGTGTATAACCTACGACGATTTTTTTACCCGTTGTACCGCTTGAAGCGTGAACACGGACAATATTTTCCATCGGTTCCGCAAAGAGTCCGTACGGATAATAATCTCTTAAATCCTGTTTATATGAAAACGGAAGCTTATGTAAGTCTTCAATTCCGTGAATATCCGAAGGTTTGAGTCCGAGCTCGTCCATTCTTTTTCTGAAAAGTTCAACTCGCTCGTACATTCTGTTTACCTGCCAGCAAAGACGCTCTGACTGAAGCTTTTCGAGCTCTTCACGCGGCATGGTTTCAATTTCCTGTTGCCACATTGCCATTTAGAATCACCTTTTTCTTTGCGTTAAAAATGCTTATCAGGAGTGCAAAAAACTGCACTCCTGTAAATTTTAGAACAAGCCTGAGATTACGCCGTTTTCGTCGACGTCGATTTTCTCGGCTGCCGGTACTCTCGGGAGACCCGGCATTGTCATAATGTCACCTGTAAGCACAACTATGAAACCTGCACCTGCAGAAACCTTGACATTTTTGATTGTTACTGTGAAGTTCTCGGGTGCACCAAGCTTTGTCGGGTCATCTGAGAAGCTGTACTGTGTTTTTGCAACACAGATCGGAAGATTATCGAAGCCGAGCTCTTTGAGAGTTTCAATCTGCTTCTTCGCTGCCGGAAGAATGCTGATACCGTTACCGCCGTAAACGCGTTTAACAATTGCCTCGATTTTGTCTTCGATTGAGCCGTCAAGCTCATAAGAGAATGAAAAATCATTTTCTTTTTCGCAAAGTGCAACAACCTCTCTTGCGAGGTCCTCGCCACCCTTGCCGCCTTCAGCCCATACGTTTGAAAGAACAACGTTTACGCCGAGGTCTTTACATTTATCAATGATGAATTCAATTTCCTTGTCTGTGTCTGTCGGGAATCTGTTAACAGCAACAACACAGGGAAGCTTGTATACATTTGTGATGTTTGAAACATGACGAAGAAGGTTCGGAACACCCTTTTCAAGTGCTTCAATGTTTTCTGAACCAAGTTCTGTCTTAGCAAGACCGCCGTGCATCTTAAGAGCACGTACAGTTGCAACCATAACAACTGCTGAGGGTTTAAGACCTGCATAACGACACTTGATATCGAGGAACTTCTCCGCACCGAGGTCAGCACCGAAGCCTGCTTCTGTAACTGCATAATCGCCAAGGCGCATTGCCATTCTTGTTGCAATAACAGAGTTACAGCCGTGTGCGATATTTGCAAACGGTCCGCCATGAACAAATGCGGGTGTGCCTTCAAGAGTCTGAACAAGGTTCGGCTTGATTGCATCCTTGAGAAGAGCAGTCATAGCACCGACAGCCTTGAGGTCGCCTGCTGTTACGGGTTTACCGTCGTATGAATAGCCGACAATGATTCTGCCGAGTCTTTCCTTAAGGTCTGTGATAGAAGTTGCAAGGCAGAAAACAGCCATAATTTCAGATGCAACAGTAATGTCAAATCCGTCCTCACGCGGAACACCGTTAACCTTACCGCCAAGACCGTCAACAACATTACGAAGCTGTCTGTCGTTCATATCAACGCAACGCTTCCAGGTGATACGTCTTGTATCAATGCCGAGAGCATTGCCCTGATGGATATGGTTATCAAGCATAGCAGCAAGAAGGTTATTTGCCGCACCGATTGCGTGGAAGTCACCTGTGAAATGAAGATTGATGTCTTCCATCGGAACAACCTGAGCATATCCGCCGCCTGCTGCACCGCCCTTAACACCGAAAACAGGTCCGAGTGACGGCTCACGGAGAGCAACCATTACGTTCTTGCCGATACGGCGGAGACCGTCGGCAAGACCGATTGTAGTTGTTGTTTTTCCCTCACCTGCGGGTGTGGGAGTGATTGCAGTTACGAGAATGAGCTTACCCTCTTTTTTCTCGGATTCATTGAGAAGAGCGTAGTCAACCTTTGCCTTGTATCTGCCATACTGTTCGATGTATTTATCGTCAATATTTGCTGTTTTTGCGATTTCTGTAATGGGTTTCATTTCGCACTGCTGTGCGATTTCGATATCGGATAAGTATCCCATTTTATTTCGCTCCTCTTATTTAAAATATTTAACAGCAGAAGAGAACATCTGCATATCATATTCACCGTATACGTTCTTGTAAAGACCGTAGCCTGTACGCTCTGAGTGAGCCATCTTACCGAATACACGTCCGTCAGGTGAAGTGATACCTTCGATAGCTGACATTGAGTTGTTCGGATTGAAGTGAACATCATCTGTTACATTGCCGTTGAGATCAACATACTGAGTAGCAATCTGACCGTTTGCGGCAAGCTCCTTGATAAGCTCTTCGCTTGCAAGGAAGCGGCCTTCACCGTGAGAAATCGGCACTGTGTAGATATCGCCTACCTCTGTACCTGCAAGCCACGGAGACTTGTTAGAAGCAATTCTTGTTCTTACCAATCTTGACTGGTGGCGTGCAATTGTGTTGAATGTAAGAGTCGGGCAATTTTCGTCTGTATCAATAATCTTACCGTAAGGTACAAGACCAAGCTTGATAAGAGCCTGGAAGCCGTTACAGATACCGCACATAAGACCGTCACGGTTTTCAAGAAGGTCTGTTACGCCATCCTTGATAGCAGCATTTCTGAAGAATGCTGTGATG
>JAZRNR010000001.1:0-6059 GCA_045648305.1 Acutalibacteraceae bacterium | reverse complement strand
ATAAGTGATATTGCAAATTAAAATTTGCAGTTATATTTTTGATAAATCAAAAATGATATCGAAGCCTTGCGGCTTCAGTTTTATTTTATTCGCATAAAACTGTCCGAAGGACAATAACAATGTGCAACGCACAATAAAACTGAGAAGCAATAAAACTCGCCGAAAGACGAATAAAACTGGCGTTGTGTCCTTGCGAACACAACGCCCAGATAACGGAGTTTTGCTTTTATTAGTCAAGCACGTAAATGTTTACGTTACGTCTACCCCACTGGATACACTCGTCATAAGTGTCCAGATACACGTCGACAACAGTGTTTGTGCCGTTTGTTACAAATCCGCCTGTGTCGGCAGCAATAGCATAGCCGTAAACAGTGCCGTCAGTTGCAACAATATAAAGTTTTGTGCCGTAGGGAATTACTTTGGGGTCAACCGCAACATAGCCTACTTTTGCAGGTCTGCCGCTTGCTGTTGTGCCGCCGCCGTAATAAGCAGTTGAACTGCCTGTGATGATGCGTGAATAGTTAACTGGTATGCCGTTTGAGTCAAGTTCGCAGGTGCCGATTTTAGAAACGGGTTCACCTTTAGCCTTGACTTTTTCTACTTTCTTTGTGCCGATTGAGGTAACCTGGGTTACAGGTTTTTTTGTAACCTTTTCTTTAAGTACAACAGTATCAACAAGCACGCCGTTGACGTACTTTTCTTTGTAAGTTACTTCTTTTTCGCCTTCTACACCCTTAGTTGTTATCTTTGTGGTGCCGATTGCGAAATAATCGCTCTTTTTAGTTGTTTTCTCAAAGGGAATAGACTGGGTTTCTGTTTTCTCTTCGTAAACAACCTCGTCAACAAAAATTACCATGCCGCTGCTCACAACCTCAGAAAGGTCGTGTGAAATAACGTCGTTTTTGCCGAGAGTTACGCCCGCCTTTTCGATAGCGTCGGCAACAGTGCCTACTGCCATTTCAAGGCTGATACGCTTGCCGTATGCATGCACTGCAACGGGGAAAGCGTGTGCAACGGAAATAATCATACCGTCGCTTACAGTTGTTGTTTTTGAGTAGTTTACAAGGTCGTTCTCGCCAACGCCTACCTCTGCAACGTTGATAGCCTGTGCTACCGTACCGTTGAATGTGAAGTAAACCGTGCCTCTTTCATCGTTAACGCCGACGAAACATGAACGCTCAATGCGGATTTTGCTGTCCTCACCTGCGATAAAATCGCTCAGGTCAAGTTTATCAAGCGCTGTAAGGCTGAAACCTGCCTGTTCAATAATCTCGCGGGGGGAATTGCTTGTGGTATATACAGTTGTCTTAGATTCTCCGTCATCAAGTTCAACATAGTAGCCTGCATTTTCGGCAGCGAATGCCGTAATTGTGCTGAGCACTGCAAGCACCAGGACAATTGCAATGATTTTTTTGAAAGTGCTCATTGCTTTCGCCTTTGTCTTGATTTTTGTTATCATCTAATCGCTCCTTAACTTTTTGCGTATGAATTGCTCATACGTTCTTTGGAAATTCGGGGTAGAATTTCCTCTGATGGTTAGGGGTGACAGTAACAATCCGAACCGTGTTTTTTATCGGATGATTTCCGCCACTTCTTCGTTAAAATACTCGCCAATCCGCAAGGATTAGCTGTGTTTTTGCCTTGAATTGCCAAAAATCCTCTCGATAAAAAATCTCCGACCCGAAAGCTGAGGATTTTCAGATGATTTTTGGTTGTTGAGGGTGCCGACAGGCTGACGCCTTTCAAATCCGAAACGCCGAAAAGCGCTGAAAAGACTAGCTTTCGGGCAGGGTCGGATTACTACCGTCACCCTAAGCATATCAAATTTTTAATTCTTTTGCAACAAAAAAGCAAATTATTGACAGCAAAAAATAATTTTGTTAGTATTAAAAAAGAAATTATATAAGAGGTGAGCTTATGATTTCGCAGGTTAAACAGGTTGACGGTCAGCCGACGCTGTTTGTTAACGGAGAAGCTGTGTCCGAAATGGCATACATAACTTACAAAACAGCAAACAATCGCTATGAAAATTTTGCGAAAGCGGGAATCAGGCTCTATTCGGTTAATCTTAATTTTTCCGAATTGCCGATTAACGAAATCACCCCCGTGCTTGTTTTTCAAAAAGGTATTTTTCAAAATGATGAGCCTGACTTTTCAATTGTCGATAAAAATTTTGACGAGATTCTGTCTGCCTGTCCTGACGCATTGATTTTTCCACGTGTCAATGTTAATCTTTCCCGCGAATGGGAAAAAGAGCATCCCGATGAGCTTTGCGATTACGGAATGCACCGCGGAAGGACGAGAGTTTCTTTTGCGTCGGATTTGTGGGCAGAGGAAATAAAAGAAAAACTCACCAAGCTTATTGATTATATTGAAAACAGCCGTTATTCGGAAAATGTTGTCGGTTATCAGATTGCAGGAGGAAACACGGAAGAATGGCTGCCTTTTGATGATTACGGTTTCTACGGCAAACGAGCAAAGGAAAAGTTTCTGAAGCTGTGCGAAGAGAATAACCTTGAAAAAAATGAGGAAAATTATTTCCGCTTTGCTTCCGAAATGACGGCACAAAGAATAATTGAATTTGCATCGGTCGCAAAAGAAGCCGTTAACAACAATAAAATTGTAGGTGCTTTTTACGGTTACACAATCGGTTGTCCGCACAGGGTCAATCTTCACCTTGCGCTTTCAAAGGTTCTTGAAAGTGATAAAATAGATTTTATGTGTTCACCATTGATTTATGTTTACGGAAGACAGCCCGGAGTTGACCCGTATCCGATGGTGCCGATTGATTCTTTGAAGCTTCACGGCAAGCTTTATTTTTCAGAAAACGATATCCGTACTCATCTTTCACGTCCGCCGAGTCCGCATTCTCACTATTCCACGAAAATCTGGTTCGGTCCCGACAGAAAGACAAGCCTGGAGCAGATAAAGCTGAATTTCTGCCGTGCTTTTACCCACGGGCACGGAATGTGGTGGTTTGATATGTGGGGCGGTTGGTACGACGACAGCGAATTTATGCAGACTTTTTCAAAAATGCAGAAAATCTGCGAAAAAGGAATGGAGCGTAAATCTTCAGACGTTGCTGTTTTTATGGATGAAAACAGCTATTTTCCGTTAAAGGGACATCGGAATAAAATCTGGGATGTCTGCAATTCCATAGGACTTTCAGGCGTGATGTATGACATTTTTCTTGCTTCTGATTTTGGAAAGGTTTATAATGACTACACGGTCTGCATTTTCGTTGAGCCGAACAAAACTCAGCTTCTGAGTGATTGCATAAAAACGGCAAAGCAAAAGCAAAAAAGCGTTATGATTATAACAGACGATGACGAAGTTGATTTTGAAGCCTTCAAGGGATTTTTTGAAAGCAACGGAATAACCGTCCCGACAAAACAGAAGGCTGTTGTTTGCACGGCAGAAAATCATATCGTTTTTTATGCGCATGAAAAAGGTGAATATGATTTTTCTCTTGACGGAAAGAAGATTTTCAAAGACCTGTTTACGGGAAAAGAAATCTCGTTCCCGACGGAAATAACAAAGACAACCTGCTGGTTGTTCGAAAGGAGCAAAATATGATTCTTCAAAGATTATGGGCTATTCTTACATTACCGGTTTTGTTAATTACGGTGCTCACAACGCCCAAAGCACAAGACACCGAAACGGCTGACCACATTTCAAGCAATCTGTTCATTCTTTTTGATGCACTTATGATGGGTCAGGGAATAACAACAGACGGTGAGTATTATTATGTAAGCGGATCGATAACGGCTCTCAACCTTACATCTTTGGTAAAGATTTCCGCTGACGATATGGAAAAGGTAGATAAAAGCATAAATCCGTTGCCTGAAAAATGCAAAAAAAGAGGCAATAACCATATCGGCGGAATCAGCTGGTATAACGGTAAAATCTATGCTCCTGTCGAAGGCGGAGATGAATGCTATGCCTGCATTGTAGCTTTTGACTGTGAAACACTTGAAGCAACGGGCGAAATATACGACCTTCCGAACGAGCTTTATGATGATGGCGTGCCGTGGTGTGCTGTTGATACAAAAACGGGATACCTTTATGCGTCAAAGTGGAACGACATTGAAACGATTTATGTTTACGACATCAACGATTCTATGAAGCTCGTAAAGGAAATAGATCTTAAAGGAATAGAGAAAATCCACCGCATTCAGGGAGGAGAATTTTATGAAGGCAAGCTCTATCTTTCTGAAGACAGCAAAAATAACGGTACGATGAAAAACATACTCGAAGTCAACGTAAACTCAGGCGAGGTAAGAGTTGCTGCCCAGCGAGATGTCGGCGGCGATAATATTGAAGCTGAAGGCATTACTTTCCGTGAGAGCGAAGACGGTTCGGTTATGCACGTGCTTGATTATAACAAGGCGGTAGGAATAATTATAAGAAATTATAAAGTTGATTTTTAATCAGGATTAATTATATAAAAAGAAAAAGCACTTATCATACAAGCGTGTGATAAGTGCCTTTAAAATTTAATGTGTTATCTTACAACAATGAAAGTCATTCTTTCCTGAATTGTCATTGCACCGTGACCTGTGTTGTAACCGCCGTGGTCAGAGGTGATGATGATAAGCCAGTCTTCTTTTTCATATGTTGCTCTTGCTTCAACTGCATCGATGATAGCTTTTGCATCCTTCTCTGAATCAGCTATAGCCTGCTGATAGTCAGGGTTATTGATTGAAAATCCTGTGTCGTGACCTGCATGGTCGGGATGCTCAATAATTGAGAAAATAAAGTCTGAACAGTCAGCTGAGTTGATGTCTGCAAGTGTGTTTGAAACCGTACCTGCATCATCATCATCGGCATCAAGGAAGGTCACGTCAAGTCCCTTTTCTTCAATGTAGTTTTTTTCCTGAATGTAAGTTGTGTCCTCACCGTTAAAGTGACCGTTCCAGGAAACATAGAAAGCAGAAGAGTCTGCAATTCCGTTTTCAACTGAGGTTGTAAGAAGCGAGAGTGTGTCGTTTGATTTTTCAATACCGTTGCCTGTAATACCGTGAACGTCAGCCCACTGACCCGTAAGAATTGAACACCAACCGGGAGCTGTTGAAGTGTCCTGAGTGTTCTTTTCGGGATAGTTTACGCCGCCACAGTATAAAAGGTTGATTGAGCCGCCGTCTTTAAGTACAGCTGAAACAGCACTGTTGTCGTCGCTCTTAGTGGCAAGAATATCTGCTCTGCAGCCGTCATAACCGATGATGATGGCTTTCTTTTCAGTCTTGCCCTCGGGAAGCTCTGATGCATAATGCTCCATAATGATATTGTAAAGCTCTGTCTGGGGAATAGCAGTTTCAATTGTGTTTTCGTAACCTATTGCATCAATGTTGGTGTTGTATAACTCTTCGGTGTCATCGGGGTCATGTTTGTAAGGCCCGTATGTTAATGCAAAAGCTATTGCTGCAGCTACAACGAGTACAACCGCTATAATGGCAATAATTAATTTTTTGTTTTTCTTCATATTTAATTTCTCCTTATTTTTATATTGCCCTAGCCGGGCAGGCGTTACTTTTTGCTAGCGCCAAAAAAGTAACCAAAAACGCACTGTTATATCTTCTTCTCGTCGAAGTCGATAAGCACACTGTCTTTCTTGGTCTCAAGCTTTGTCATCTTGACACCTGCAGCCTCAAACATTCTCTTTGAAGCTCTTGTGCCCATAGTGTTGGCGTACTTGTCAGATATGTAAACAACTTCCTTGATGCCACTCTGAATAATAGCCTTTGCACATTCGTTGCAAGGGAAAAGAGCAACATAAAGTCTTGAGCCTTCAAGGTTTGCACCTCTGCAGTTGAGAATAGCATTGAGCTCTGCATGGCAGACATAAGGATACTTGGTGTCATATGCGTCGCCGTCTCTCTCCCAAGGAAATTCATCGTCGCTGCAGCCTGAAGGGAAGCCGTTATAGCCCATTGACATAATGCGGTTTTTGTCGTTTACAATGCAAGCACCAACCTGTGTGTTGGGGTCCTTGCTTCTGTAGGATGAGAGCATTGCAACTCCCATAAAGTATTCGTCCCAAGATAAATAGTCCTGTCTTT